>JBCCEP010000023.1:0-20177 GCA_039030215.1 Pseudomonadota bacterium | reverse complement strand
TATTCAGGCGCGCCGACCCCCAACCTCATCATAGTTGAATCAAAACTCACCGGTGAGGAACTGCTTACCGATCTCGGCCGGCTCGCAGAAGTCTGTGACGGAGAAACCAAGGTTGTGGTCATAGGTCATCAGAACGACATTACGATGTACCGCGAATTGATCTCAAACGGCGTGTCCGAATATCTGGTCGCACCGGTTTCCATGGCGGACTTCATGCAGGCGGTTTCGGAGATTTTCGTAAATCCGGAAACCGGCCCGATTGGCAAGGTTCTGGCATTTGTCGGCGCCAAGGGTGGCGTTGGTTCTTCCACTATCTGTCACAACGTTGCCTGGTCGATTTCATCGAAATATCAATCCGATGTTGTCTTGACCGATCTGGACCTGGCATTTGGTACCGCAAACATCAATCTTGACCAGGATCCACCGCAAGGCGTAGCCGAAGCCGTGTTCTCGCCCGATCGCATGGACGATATCCTGCTGGACCGTCTGCTGGCCAAATGCGCCGAACATCTGAGCCTGCTGGCCGCTCCTTCGACGCTGGATCGGACCTATGACTTTGAGAAAGATGCATTTTCGCAAATTCTCGAAGTTGCACAGCGTGGTGCGCCATGCGTTGTTGTCGATGTTCCGCACCAATGGACTTCCTGGACCAGACAGGTATTGGCAAGCGCCGATCAGGTTGTGATCACCGCCTGTCCGGAACTGGCCAATCTCAGAAATACAAAGAACATGCTGGATGTTCTGGCTGAACTCAGGCCGAACGATTCCAAGCCGCACCTTGTCATGAACCAGGTGGGAACACCAAAGCGGCCGGAAATATCTGTGCCCGACTTTACCGGCCCGCTTGGCCTGGAGCCGGCAGCAATCCTTCCGTTTGAACCCGCACTGTTCGGGACGGCCTCAAATAACGGCCAGATGATTTCCGAAGCGGATCCGAAGTCGAACATCTCCAGCTCCTTTGATCTACTGGGTCAGATTTTGACTGGCAAGGCGCAATTGCAGTCGGAAAAGAAGGGCGGGCTGAACATCCTTTCGAAACTTCGACTCAAGGGCAAGTAGCAGATTACAGACACCGTCGGGCTTAATCGTCAGTCGGACACGAACAGAAGTTAACCAGGTATCGAGGAACCCATGTTTGGTAAAAGAGGCGACAGTCAGGGCGGTTCGAATAATTCAACGCCTACCCCACCATCGGAAACTCGTGTTAGCGATCCAAAACCCGAACCCGTAGCCGCAGCCGCGGCAGCGGTCGAACGGGAAATCGAACGAGTTCCTGATCTGACCACACCCGAAGATCCGGTTTCAGCCGAAAAGAACGAAGAATATTACGACACGAAATCCAGCGTGTTTTCTGCGCTGATCGATACTATCGATCTGGGCCAACTTTCGAAAATGGATAGCGAGGCGGCACGCGAGGAAATTCGTGACATCGTCAACGACATCATATCGATCAAGAACCTTGCGATGTCGATATCCGAGCAGGAGGACCTGCTCGAAGACATTTGTAATGATGTTCTGGGATATGGGCCGCTGGAACCGCTACTTGCGCGTGACGACATTGCCGACATCATGATCAACGGTGCCAAGACCTCCTACATCGAGGTCGAGGGCAAGGTCAGGGCGGCAGGCGTGAGATTTCGCGACAATGGACAGCTCATGAATATCTGTCAGCGCATTGTTAGCCAGGTCGGCAGGCGTGTCGATGAATCAAGCCCGATCTGTGACGCTCGCCTTGCAGACGGCTCACGTGTCAATGTTATCGCGCCGCCGCTCGCAATTGACGGTCCGGCACTTACCATTCGTAAGTTCAAGAAGGACAAGCTTACACTCGACCAACTGGTACGCTTCGGTTCGATCACGCCGGAAGGCGCGACGATCTTGCAGATTATCGGTCGTGTACGGTGCAACGTGGTTATTTCCGGCGGTACCGGTTCCGGTAAGACGACACTGTTGAATTGTCTGACCCGTTATATTGACGGCGATGAGCGCATCATAACCTGCGAAGATTCCGCCGAACTTCAATTGCAGCAGCCGCATGTGGTAAGGCTTGAAACCCGCCCGCCAAATCTGGAGGGCGAAGGCGAAATTACCATGCGCGACCTGGTCAAGAACTGCCTGCGTATGCGCCCGGAACGTATTATCGTTGGTGAGGTTCGCGGACCCGAAGTGTTCGATCTTCTACAGGCGATGAACACCGGTCACGATGGATCAATGGGTACGATCCACGCCAACAGCCCGCGCGAATGTCTCAACAGGATTGAATCCATGATTGCCATGGGTGGCTTCAACCTTCCTGCCAAGACCGTCCGTGAGATTATCGTCGGATCCGTCGACGTCATTGTACAGGCAACCCGCCTGCGTGACGGTTCACGGCGTATCACCCATGTCACCGAAGTGATTGGCCTGGAAGGCGACGTGATTACGACCCAGGACCTGTTTATCTATCGAATGGATGGAGAGGATGCCCAGGGTAATATCCTGGGTAAACACATATCGACCGGTATTGGCCGGCCGAAGTTCTGGGAACGTGCCCGGTACTTCAATGAAGAGGTCCGGCTCGCTGAAGCACTGGATGCCGCCGCCGATACGGAAGCGGAGATGCAGTAATGTTCGGCCTCGACACAACAATGATAGCCTTCATCGGGCTCTCCACCTTCGCGGTGGCGGGGCTGATCTATGCCTTCATGTTCGATCGCGTTTCAAGCGAAGTTGCCACCGAGAAACGGGTAAAGTCGGTCCATAACCGGGATGTGGTTGCCAAATCGAGTGCTCAGGCGCGGATCAATGACGTCGCAAAGCGGCGAAAAACCGTTCAGGATTCACTGAAGGAACTCGAGGACAAACAGAGGGAAAAGCAGAAAAAGTCGATAGGCATCAAGAAACAGATGGCGCAGGCCGGACTGTCTCTGACGATGAACCAGTTTATTATCCTGTCCATATTCAGCGCATTGCTCTTTGGCCTGGTTGCATTCCTCGCCGGGGCGCCATTGCTCGGTGTCGGTGGTGCTGCCTTCATTGGCGGCGTAGGCGTGCCGCGCTGGGTGGTCTCGAAAATGCGGAAGCGCCGGTTCAACAAGTTTCTTGAAGAGTTTCCCAACGCCGTTGATGTGATCGTCCGCGGTGTTCGCGCCGGTCTTCCGGTCAATGAGTGTTTCAACATCGTGGCCACTGAAGCAAAGCAGCCGATTTCGACCGAGTTCGAAAGGATAATTGAGGCGCAGCAAATGGGGCTGCCAATGTCGGAAGCGGTGATCAAGCTCTACGACAACGTTCCGCTTGCGGAAGCAAATTTCTTTGCAATCGTGATCTCGATCCAGCAGGCAGCGGGCGGCAATCTCTCCGAGGCACTTGGAAATCTCTCCAACGTGCTACGCGACCGCAAGAAAATGAAGCAGAAGATCAGCGCAATGTCGGCAGAGGCCAAGGCTTCCGCGGGCATTATCGGCGCACTGCCATTTCTTGTTGCATTCCTCGTTTACATCACCACGCCCGATTACATAAAGATCCTGTTCCAACACCCTACCGGACACATCATTCTGGTTTGTTCGGCCTTGTGGATGGCAATGGGCATTTATGTGATGAAAAAAATGATCAGTTTCGACTTCTAGAGAGCGGCCCGAAACATGGAACAAATATTCTTCTTCTTCGAGCCTAGAAACATGCTGGCAATCCTGGCCGCCATTGCGGTCTTTGCCTCCATAATAACGGCGGCCATGCCCCTGCTGGCCCGTGACGAACTTGGATCTCGGATGAAAAGCGTTGCGATCGAGCGGGAGAAAATCCGCGCTCGTGAACGCGCCAAGATGTCGATGATGGGCCAGAAGCAGGCCGACAAGGCTACGCTGCGCCAGCAATCCGGCGGCATGATGCAGGACATGGTCGACAAGCTTAACCTGCGCAAGGCACTGGCAGACGACAACACATTCTCGAACCTCAAAATGGCGGGATACCGCAAGCAATCCCACATCTACGTGTTTCTGTTTTTCCGTCTTGTCTTGCCGGCGATCGCATTCGTGGCCGCGCTGATTTACGTGTTTGGTATTTCCGACATGGAAAGACCGTTCATGATCAAGATTACCATCGTTTGCTTCATCGCCTATGCGGGTTTCTACGCGCCAAACATGTTCATCAAGAACGTTATTTCCAAGCGCCAGCTTTCGATCAGGCGGGCCTGGCCCGATGCGCTCGACCTGATGCTGATCTGCGTGGAATCCGGCATGTCGCTGGAGGCAGCCTTCCGCAAGGTTGCGGTCGAGATCGGCCTTCAGTCGCCGCAATTGGCAGAAGAACTGGTCCTGACCAATGCCGAGCTTTCCTATCTCCAGGAACGCAAACACGCCTTCGAAAATCTGGCCAACAGGACCGGCCTTGACGGCGTGAAATCTGTTTGTATGGCGCTTATCCAGGCCGAGCGTTACGGTACGCCGCTTGGAACAGCACTGCGTGTCCTGTCCCAGGAAAGCCGGGATAACCGCATGGCGGAAGCTGAAAAGAAAGCCGCAGCCCTGCCGCCCAAGCTGACCGTGCCGATGATTGTGTTCTTCCTGCCGGTACTGTTTGCGGTGATCATGGGTCCGGCAATGATCCAGATCTTCGCAATGCGCTGAGCCAGGGTCCGCGCCGAACCATTCCCAAACAAACCATGTTTAACAGAAGACCAGCGGATCAATGTCTTGCCGCCGGTAAGCAGCAGCACTCTGCCGTTGACAATCTCGCTCGTAGACGCAGGTTTTGGTCGGTAATTCACATCTTCAATCACCAGGTCACGTGACTCCGGGCAAGCTTCTTGTGTCCGCAACTTAACCTGCGGATAATTTGCCGGCTACTAAACCTGCTCGAATTGGCGGCTGCGCTGCCCGAGCGGGATTAGACGCAGCGGCTTAGTCCGGTATGGATATTTTATGAGGGTGTTGGTTCGGCGGCCAGGATGTTTAGCCGTCTTCTTTTTTCAGCGTGTTCCAGGCATTTTGCTGGGACAGCATTGAGCGTAGATAGGCGATATTGGCCTTGGCCTCACCTTCCTGCAATTCGGATGCTGCAATCTGTTCTGCCTCCTCGAACCGGCCTTGCAATCCAACGACAAGGGCAAGGTTCTGGCGCACCCGGCTATCAGCACCGGGCTGGGAAATTGCCTTGCGCAGATAGGTCTCTGCCGCAGGCAAATCATTGCTCAAAACATAAGACATGCCCAGATTGGACAATACCGTCGGTTCATTTGGTTTGATATCCAAAGCCTGGCGATATTGCACCCTGGCATCATCCGACCGGCTTAATTGATCAAGAATGGCACCCTTGGCAGAAAGCAACTGCCAGTCGGGCTGCTCGGGACGCTGCGCCTTTTCGATTGCGCCCAGCGCCTGTTTCAGGTTCCCGGTCGCAGCCAGCGCCTTTGCATAGGCAGTCAGAATTTGATTGTCTTCAGGATGGTGAATAACCAGCTTGCGTACGACGGCCAAGGCCTGCGTGTCCTTGCCGGACATCCGAAGCAGGGTCGCATAGGTCAAGCCAATGCGTTTATCGGTCGGGTTTTTTTCATAACTTTCAGAATATTTCCGGATCTGCGCATTGATCTGCGGAACAGACATCTGTGCTAGCGAGGTGTCGACATTGCCTGTCCGCACCGAACCGGTTGTTCTCGGGTCGGTTGCGCAGGACGAGACAGCTATCGCAGCGCTCACAATGAGGGGAATTGCGATTGATTTGCGTGGAAGCCGTATTGATTTCATGTCAAAACCCTGAGCCCATGGAAATTACAAAACAGGGGCAGACAATCAGCCCGCCCATGGATAAATAAGTAAACTGTTAACCCTAATGCTTGGTTAATCTTGCCCTGCCTTGGTCAACTTGTTGCCAAAATTGTTAAGCCGATGAGGTCGTTATGCGTGTAGGCGCACTTTCAAGAAAAAAATCCGGCGGAACCCCCGTCTATCTGCTCCAACCTAAATCCCTGAAAAAACTGCCCGCTGACCTGCCGGATATTGCCCCCGCCTGGATCAAGTCGACCGGATTTGCCGCAAAAAGCGGAGAACTATGTCTGGTTCCCGAAGCTGATGGCCGCATTGGCTGTGCCCTTTTCGGCTTGGGAACAAACGCAAATCCAATGCTGGCTGGCCGCCTTGCCCGATCCTTGCCCGCCGGTGACTGGCATCTGGCGGGAGATGTTCCGGATCCCGGTCTTTCTTGTTTGGGGTATTTGTTGGGTGCTTATCGCTTTGACAAATATCGAAAACAAAACGAAACCGGTGCAAGATTGATTTCGCCAAAGGGTGTCGATCTGCCGAGAATCATCAGCGAGGTCGAGGCAGTCAATTACGCGCGCGACTTGATAAACACGCCGACCAGCGATCTCGGACCTGCCGAGCTGGAGGACGAAATTCGCCAACTTGCCAAGCGCCACGGCGCGCGTGTCACGGCAATACGCGGTGATGATCTCCTGAAGAGGAACTTCCCGATGGTTCACGCCGTAGGCCGCGCCAGCGCTTCACCTCCGCGGATTGTCGATCTGAAATGGGGTTCGGCAAACCACCCGAAGATCACCCTGGTCGGCAAGGGCGTCTGTTTCGATACCGGAGGTTTGAATATCAAACCGGGGTCCTCCATGGCATTGATGAAAAAGGACATGGGCGGCGCAGCCAATGTCCTGGCGCTTGCCCACATGGTCATGTCTTCCAAACTGCCTGTGCGTTTGCGGGTCATCATTGCAGCGGTCGAAAATTCAATATCGGGCAATGCATTTCGCCCTGGAGACGTGCTTGCCAGTCGGAAGGGTATAACAGTCGAGATTGGCAATACCGACGCAGAAGGCCGGTTGGTTTTGGGCGACGCGCTGGTTCTTGGCGATGAGGAAACGCCAGAGATCATGATCGACATGGCAACGCTGACAGGCGCTGCCCGTGTGGCGCTTGGTACCGACCTGCCTGCAATGTTCTGCAACAAGGATGCATTTGCAAATGAACTGTCGCAAGCCGGTAAGCGGCAATATGATCCGATGTGGCGCCTGCCGCTATGGCAGGGCTACCGCTCCGGCCTGTCGTCAGAAATTGCCGATATCAATCATATCGGCAAGGGCGGCTATGCAGGCGCAATCATGGCAGCACTGTTTCTCGAACGTTTTGTCGAAAAAGCCGGTTGCTGGGCTCATTTCGATATTTTTGCCTGGAACAATGCGGCCAAACCATGGGGTCCGGTAGGTGGAGAAGCTTTTGCAATACGGGCAATTCATCAGGTCCTGACAAAACGATATCCACGCTAAAACCGGTAACTCCAGTCGCGACCTTGCACATTCTCCAAACTGATGGCTAAATGATACGGTAACGAAACGAAACCGCCATACTGGTCAAACTGACGGAGAACAAGGTGGCGATTGTATTGAGTACAGAGCAGGCTCTGAAATTGTGGCAAGAGGTTTCGCTCGCCTTGGTGCTGGACAACAAGCCTGACCTGACGACCCGTCAAATGACCATATTGTTGACGGTTTATCTGGAACCGCCGCCGCACACCGTCCGTGGTTTGGCGGCAAAGCTCGGCGTTACCAAGCCGGTAATTACCCGTGCCCTGGATACAATGGGCAGGATGGAATTGTTGAAACGCAAGCGGGATGAACGTGATCGGCGCAATGTGATCATACAGCGCACAGTTGAAGGCGCGCTTTTCCTTGAGCAATTCGCCGATCTTGTTTCCGTTCAGGCAGAAAAGATATGAGGTGATGGCAGACCGTCCGGTAATTGATCCACTTGACAGAAGGTTGAATGCCTGGAGCACGGAGATTGCCGACATCGCGCTGAAGGGCAAGGTTAAAGCCCACAATTATGTAGAGGGATCACCTGCCCATGTCAGTGCGCCATGGTGTGATTTACGTCGCGAACCGGCACTTGATTGCGGAATCGATACCCAATTATTGCTTGGTGAGCGCTTGATCATATTTGAACGCAGGGAAGGCTGGGCCTGGATCAAGGCCTTGCGCGATGGTTATGTCGGCTGGACATCAGATGATGCTTTGACGGCAGGTGAAACCGAACCCACGCACATTGTATGTGTTCCGCGGACTTTTTCCTATCCGGCAGCCGACATGAAGCTTCCGCCGGTTCATAATTTGTCGTTGGGATCTGCAATCAGCTCGGTAGGCAGGGAAACGGTCCGGGGCACCGAATACATGCTCCAGGAAAATGGTGAGGCACTGGTCGCCTGCCACCTACGGCCGATTTCACAAATTGATAGCGACTATGTTGCCGTGGCTGAAAAATTCACCGGCACACCCTATCTCTGGGGCGGAACGACCGGGTTGGGACTGGATTGTTCCGGTCTTGTGCAGCTGGCGATGCGCATGTGCGGCGTGAACATTCCCAGGGATTCCGACATGCAGTTTTCCCAGATCGGCACGCTGATCAAACCGGGCGAACATTATGAAAATCTCGAACGCGGCGATCTGATATTCTGGCCTGGACATGTCGCCATTGTCGAAGGAAATGGACAGATCCTCCATGCCAATGGCTATACCATGGATGTCATCAGCGAACCCTTGATTCCGGCACTTGGCCGGATCGCCCAATTCTTCTCGCAACCATCCGGATTTGTCAGGCCGTGAATCGATCAATAGCCCGATTTGCGATCCACTAGACCGGATGGCACTTCCCCGCTTTCAATTCTCTCCATCTGGCGGACGATTTCAGCAGCCAGCACCGTTGGTTCAGAGCTTGCAGCAACATGGGGCGTCACTGTAACCGCAGGATGGTTCCAGAGCGGGCTATTTTGATCGAGCGGCTCGGCCTCGAATACGTCGAGGCTTGCCGCCATCAACCTGCCTTGGTCCAGCGCTGCCAGAATATCTGTTTCATTTTGCAGGCCGCCCCGCCCGGCATTGATCAGAACCGGACCACCGATTGGGGTTTCTTCCTTCATCGAATCCAGGAATTCACGATTGATCAAGCCCTTTGTCTTCGGCGTAAGCGGTAGAAGAACGACAACGATATCGCTTTGCGCCAGGACTTGTTTTAACCCATCATCACCCCAGGAACATTCAACACCGTCAATCTGTTTCTGGGTTCGGCTCCACCCACAGATCGAAAACCCCATGGAACGCAATATTCGCGCGGCATCGATGCCAAGCACACCCAGCCCGACAATGCCGACTGTCATCGCATTCGCTGCCGGCTGGGGAAGTTCCCGCCATATCTTCCCGCTCTGCTGGGACCGGTAGGCAGGTCCCTGCCGGAAATGGTCAAGCACCCGCCAAACCACATATTCGCTCATTCGCATGGTCAGATCGGGCGATACAATTCTGACAATCGGAACGTCGGGAAGCGATATGTCGTTCAGGACATGATCAACGCCCGCGCCCATGGAAAAAATCATTTCAAGATTGGGAAGCGAGGATAGCGCCCCGCGGCGCTGATTCCATACAACGGCATATCTGATTGAAGCGTCATCTGGCCCGTCAGACTCAATCACAAATTCCCGGTCAGGCGCGGCTTCACTCAGCGCAGCAAGCCATGGCTCAACATCCCAACCTGTAACTGCGACCAATATGCGGCTCACTGGCTCACAACACCTTCTGGCGCAGTCTCGAGGTTGAAGGCCGCGGCCATCAGCGCCCTTGTATAATCGGTTTGCGGATCATCGAATATCTGCTTGGCGGCGCCGTGCTCCACGACTTCGCCATTGCGCATCACGATGACCTCATTGGCGAGCGCTCGAACCACTTTGAGATCGTGGCTGATAAACATGTAGGCAAGATTGTGCCGCTTCTGCAAATCACGTAGCAGGTCTACAACTTGCGCCTGTACGCTCATATCCAACGCGGAGGTCGGTTCATCCAGCATGACAAATCTCGGATTGAGCACAATCGCCCGTGCAATCGCGATACGCTGGCGCTGCCCGCCGGAAAACTCATGCGGATAACGATGCCTGCTCTCGGCATCTAGCCCGACTTCCTGCAAGGCACGGACGACCCTTTCATCGCGTTCTTCGGCGGTTAGCTCGGCTGCATGAATCTTCAGGCCTTCTTCCACAATGTCGGCGACTGACATGCGTGGGCTTAGTGACCCGAACGGATCCTGGAACACCACCTGCACTGCATCGCGTATGGGACGCATCTGCCGGAAGGAATATTGATCGATCTGCTTGTCCTCAAACCGGATTTGCCCTTCAGACGAAATTAGCCGGACCAGCGCCAGACCGAGCGTTGTCTTGCCCGAACCGGATTCGCCGACAACACCCAATGTCTGACCTTCGCGAACGGTAACGCTAATGCCGTCGACAGCCTTCACATGGTCGACAGTCTTGCGCATCAGCCCTCGCTTGATCGGAAACCAGACCTTGATGTTGTCGCCCTTCATGACAACCGGTGCGCCTGCATCGGTCTTTGGTGGCGAGCCACTCGGCTCGGCCTCCAGCAGTTTGCGCGTATAGGCTTCCTTCGGATTGTCGAATATCTCCTTTGTTGGTCCCTGCTCGACAATCCTCCCGGCCTGCATGACACAGACACGGTCGGAGATTTTTCTTACAACAGAAAGATCATGGGTAATGAACAGCATCGCCATGTCGCGTTCGCGCTGTAGTTCTGCCAGCAATTCCAGAATTTGCGCCTGCACGGTCACGTCAAGTGCTGTTGTCGGTTCGTCAGCAATCAGGAGTTCGGGATCATTGGCGAGCGACATGGCAATCATGACGCGCTGGCGCTGACCGCCGGAAAGCTGATGCGGATAGGCGCCGAGCCGGCGTTCAGGTTCCTTGATGCCCACCTGGTGCAGCAGTTCCAGTGTCCGCTCCCGGGCTTCGCTGTCGCTCATCCCACGATGAACCTGCAAGATCTCGCCGATCTGGCGCTCGATGGAATGGAGCGGATTAAGCGACGTCATCGGCTCCTGGAAAATCATCGTGATATCGTCACCGCGCACGCGTCGTAAATCTTCCTCATCATTGTCCAGCAGGTCTTCACCCTTGAAAAGGATTGTTCCGGACGGATGGCTGGCAGCCGGATAAGGCAACAGTTTAAGGATCGACAGCGCGGAAACCGATTTACCCGAACCCGATTCACCGACCAATGCGACCGTTTCTCCCTTGGATATCTCGAACGAAACCCGGTCGACCGCCAGATTGGTCTTGCCGCCTTGGGAAAACGCGACGGACAGATCTTTAATCTTCAGGATGGGATCAATTGTCACTTGGTTAGGTCCGAAACAAGATCTTGAAACTTAGATTCATCAGGTGAGATGTATTTGGGAGTCGGTTGTGCCTTTGTAACGCCCCAACGTGTATGTGTTATCGCATTAATTTTCTTGAGATCATCATCAAAAGAAACGAAATACTTGCAGCGAAATCCGATGGCAGTCGATAAATGAATCGCGTCAGGCAATTTCAGAAACCGGTAGTTCGCTCGCAAAACGGAGGCATGGTAGAGCGAATCCTTATCAACTGGTCCGACACTGAGACCATCATTTCCGTCTGCTAACGCTTTGTAGATTTCTACTAAGCGATCATTTTCTTCCTTGAGAGGTTTAACCAACAACTCTGCGATCGTGAGCAGGCTGGTACATAAAATTGTGGTCGTAGACAATGCTCCGATTTCTAGCAAGTCAAAGGCCAATTCATGTCTGTTCTCAATGGCAGCAATAAATACGTTTGTATCCAAATACAGAACCGGAGGTTCAATCATCCCACTCGTCTCGTAACACACGAATTCGTTGAACAGCTTCTTTGGTATCACCAACTGCGATTGGATTTTCTCTTATGTTTTCCAGTAGAGTTTGCAGCTTTGTGTTCGCAGACCGTTCTTCCACAACTTGAACTTCAACTAACGCATCCGCAGAAATTTCGCCGCGCAAGTCTTTTGGCAATTTCGAAGCCGGGTAATGTTTTCGGGTTATTTTGTTCATATTCATAGATCCATTCTTGCATCCAAATCTAATTGAATGTCTTTCTTGGGTCAAAGGCATCACGCGTTGCCTCGCCAATGAAAATAAGCAGAGACAACATCAGCGAAATGACAAAAAATCCGGATAGGCCCAACCAGGGTGCCTGAAGGTTGTTCCGGCCCTGGCTCATCATCTCTCCAAGCGAAGCCGAACCCGGCGGTAGCCCCAGGCCAAGAAAATCGAGCGAGGTAAGCGTGGTAATCGAGCCATTGAGAATGAACGGCAGGAAGGTCAGCGTTGCCACCATCGCATTGGGCAACAAATGCCGGAACATGATTGCAACGTCCCCAACCCCAAGCGCGCGCGCCGCATTCACATACTCGAAGTTTCGTGCACGAAGGAATTCCGCGCGAACAACGCCGACAAACCCGACCCAGGTAAACAGCAACATGATACCGAGTAGCACCCAGAATCCGGGCGGCAGCACCGCAGCCAGAATAAGCAGGATGTAGAGCACCGGCATGGATGACCAGATTTCGATAAATCGTTGAAACAGGAGGTCGACCCAGCCGCCAAAATATCCCTGCACCGCACCGGCTGCCACGCCAATGACGGCAGAAAATGCCGTCAGTATCAGGCCAAACAACACCGAGACCCTGAAACCATAGATCGATCGGGCCAGTACGTCGCGAGCCTGGTCGTCCGTGCCCAGCCAGTTCCAGTTGCCGATGATACAGGCCGGATCATTGACACCTTCGGCATAATTGGCGCAGCGCGCCTCCTTGTCGTAGAGCCAGGAGGGCTTTGCTGGTGCGGGTTCGGGAATTTCCGTATTGACCGTTCGGTAGGAATAGCGCACCGGTGGCCAGATCGCCCAGCCATGTTCGGCAATCGCCTCGGTTATTTCTATGATCTTGTAGTCGGTTGTTGGCAGGAATCCCTCTTCGCCGAGAAAGACATCTTCAGGATAATTCTGGAAGACGGGGGCATAAAATTCGCCTTTGAAACGCACCAGGATTGGCCGGTCATTGGCGATGAATTCGGCAAAAAGGGACAGGATAAACAACACCATGAAAATCCAGAACGACCAGTAACCGCGCCGGTTGGCCTTGAAATTTTCCAGGCGTCTCTGGTTTATCGGGGACAGATTGAGCCATCCGGTTTTTGCAGCCGGGCTTGCCGTACGGGTAAGGGTTGCAGCACTGCCTTCCATCAGACCTGCCTCGATTCAAAGTCGATGCGAGGATCGATCCAGGTATAGACAAGGTCGGAGATCAGACTGACGATCAGACCGAGAAGCGAGAAAATGTAGAGCGTGGCGAACACCACCGGGTAATCCCGTTCAATCACCGAACGATAACCAAGCAGGCCCAGCCCGTCGAGCGAGAAGATCGTCTCGATCAACAACGCGCCGGTAAAAAACGCGGAGATGAATGCCGCGGGAAATCCTGCAACGACAATCAGCATGGCGTTCCGGAAAACATGGCCGTAAAGAACCTGTCTTTCGGTCAATCCCTTTGCCCGCGCAGTCTGCACATATTGCTTTCGGATTTCGTCTAGAAACGAGTTCTTCGTCAGCAAGGTGGTGGTTGCGAAGGATGCCAGTGCCAGCGAAAGCAGGGGCAGTGTCAGGTGCCAGAAATAATCTGGCAAAACCTCGGTGAAACAATAGCCCGGGCGGAAATCGCCCCATGGCAGGCAGGCGCCACCATCCAGGCCTTCCGACAACAATCCTCGCAATGGAAACCAGTCCAGATACGAGCCGCCTGCAAACAGGACCAGCAATAAAATCGCAAACAGGAAGCCCGGAATGGCATAAGCGACAATGATGACCCCGCTGGTCCACACATCGAATGTGCTGCCATCTTTCACCGCTTTCCGGATGCCGAGCGGGATCGAAATGCCGTAGGATAGCAGTGTTATCCAGAGTCCCAGCGAAATTGAAACCGGCATTTTCTCGATGATCAGATCCACCACGGAGACTTTCCGAAAATAACTCTCGCCAAAATCAAACCGCGAATAGTTCCAGATCATCATCCCGAACCGTTCAAGCGGCGGCTTGTCGAACCCGAACTGCTTTTCGAGTTTTTCAATGAATTCTGGATCAAGCCCCTGCGCCCCGCGATATTTGCCGGTCGTGTTGCCCGACGTATCAAACTGGTTGTCGGTGGCCAGATCAGTTCCCCCGCCGGAAAGGCGATCAGTCGCCAACCCTCCCTGGCCGGTCAGTTGAGCAACTACCTGCTCGATGGGCCCGCCGGGGGCAAACTGGATTACTGCAAAGGAAATTGCCATGATGCCGAGCAGGGTCGGGATCATCAACAAAAGTCTCCGCAGAATATAGGCACCCATGATTCGGCCGGTTCTTTCTGTTTTGCTTTGTATCCGGTTACAGAAGCCTTGGCGGGCAATCAACCCCGTGTGGGTTACTCATGAACATGTACCGATGATTACGGACAATGCGAATCTTGCATTTGCGTTGGTTTGTTTTGCGGTTTCCTAACCGGAATTTCCCGGTTTCGAGCTGTCCCACCACCACAATCGCTCGACGGGGAAAAAATAATCCGGTTTAGGATCCTTCCAGCCGAACATGTCCCACATGGCAACCCGATGTGTTTTGGAATGCCAGTTCGGTATCCAGTAATGTCCCGCGCGTAATACTCGGTCCAGGGCTCGCATCGTAACGATCAACTCTTCGCGGTTTTTCGATTTGCCGATACGCTCGACAAGGGCATCAATAGCCGGATCCGCGATGCCGGGATAGTTGAACGATCCTTCGACATCAGCCGAGCTAGAATGAAAATAACGGCGCAGCGCCTCTCCGGTCGGATTTGCCTCGAACGAAAACGCCATACCGACCATGTCGAAATCGAAGGCTTCTATTCGCGATTGAAACTGTGAAGGATCAACGAGCCGGATTGACGGATCTATTCCCATCGCCCGCATATTGTCGGTATACGGCCCCAGCAGACGCTCAAATACCGGCGATCTTATCAGAACTTCAATGGACAGTTGCTCTCCATTGGCATCAACCAGTTTCCCGTCTTTCTTCTGCCAGCCAGCCTGCTTGAACAGCGCGTCAGCCATCCGGAAAATACGGCGATCGCGGCCGGTCCCATTGGTTGTGTTCTGCTGGACGGCCTCACCAAATATGTCCTCCGTCAATTGTCCGCGCAATGGCTCCAAAAGTTCCATTTCTCCCGCGCCCGGCTTACCAAAAGCCGCAAGTTCGGTGTTCTCGAACAGGGAATGAGAACGATCATAGGCATCGTAGAAAAGGTTTCTGTTGGTCCATTCAAAGTCAAACAGCGTCGCGACGGCTTTTCTTGTTGCCGGGTCGGAAAATTTCTTTCGCCTCGTATTAACCGCCCAGCCTTGCAGGGAAGGAAACTTTTCGGTTTCAAACAGCTCCTTCTTAACCCTGCCATCCTTGATCGAGGGAAAATTGTATTCTGTTGCCCAGACCTTGGAGGTGAATTCCTCGCGCCATCTGACCAGCCCCTTCTTGAATGCCTCGAAAGCTGCCTGCCGGTCCTGGAAAAAGTCGATCCTGATCTTGTCGAAATGGTCCAGGCCGCGCTGAAAAGGCATGTCCTGGCCCCAATAATCGCGGTTTCTGTCATATTCGACAAAGCGACCGACTTCGAACCTGCCGACCTGCCAGGGGCCGGATGATAACGGTGGTTCAAGCGTGGACCGCGTGAAATCATTCTTTGAATAATAAGCCTTTGATAAGATTGGCATATCCTGCGTGATCGAAAGGATTGCCCGGTCCGACTGCTTCCCGTTGAAGTCGAGACGCATTGTGTGCTCGTCGATCTCGACGGCGTCATCAAGGTTGATCAAACCAAGCGCAAGCCGCGGATGACCCTGTTCCTTGAGCAGCAAGGCCGAAAACACAACATCAGCAGCCGTTACCGGACTGCCGTCAACAAATTTTGCTTGCGGCCGCAGCTTGAATTCAAAGCTGTTGCGGTCTTCTGACAGCATGACCGATTCGGCAAGCGAACAATAAATTGCATCCGGCTCGTCCCAGGCGTGTACCATCAACTTGTCGAAGCACAATTCCATTCTTGGCGGCGCTTCGCCTGACAGCACATAGCTGTTCAGCGTGTTGAAGGTTTGCGGATTTTGATTGAACAGCCAGTTGGGTGGGCTGAAGGCAAAGGTTCCACCCTGCGGAGCATCGGGCACTGCGTAATCAAACTGGGTATAATCTGGCCCGTATTTCAATTCACCAAAGGACGACAATCCGTGCAATCTGGCTTCCACCGGATTGGCCGCCAGGCTGAATTGCCGGCTGGCAGCCCAGGCAATACCTGCCCCGCCCATGGCAAGAAACTGCCGCCGGTCAATCATTCCGGCGCTCATTTTTTCGCCTCTAGATCTTCGTCGATCCACAGCGAATAGATATCAATGCCGGTGTAAAGCGGCTGCGAGGGCGGGAACTGAATCTTGTTCCACCATGAGTACCAGACATCAGGATTATGCCACATCGGGATGGCGTAATAGCCCGCCATCAAGATACGATCCAGGGCTTGGGTGAGGGCTATCAGCTCGTCGCGGTCGGGCGCCTTGATGATGCGTTCGACGATTTCATCAATAACCGGATCGCTGATCCCCGAATAATTGCGTGCGCCGGGCCTCTCAGCAGCTTGCGAACTCCAGAACTCGCGTTGTTCATTGCCCGGAGAAAGCGATTGTGCAGTGACCAGCATGGTCATGTCGAAATCAAAATTGTCAGCCCTGTTCTTGTACTGCGCCGTGTCGACAATTCGCAGATCGACCTTGATGCCAAGCTGGCTGAAATACTCTGCTGTCGGGATACCGACCCTTTCGTCAGTTGGGCCGCGTCCAAGTATTTCCACGACAAACTGCTGGCCGGACGGATCGAGCATCTTTCCGTCCTTGAAGGTAAAGCCGGCATCGCGGAACAGCTTCAGCGCCTGTCGCTGGATTTTCCGTTTGTCGGCGGGCGAACCATAGACCGGCAAGGCAAATTCGCCGTCAATTATCTCATCTGCAATACGGCCGCGATATTCTTCCAGAATTTCGCGTTCCCGCCCCTGTGGAACACCTTCTGACGCCTTTAACTCGCCTCCCTCGAAGAACGAGCCGGTGCGGGTATAAGCATCAAAGAACAGGGTCTTGTTCATGCTTTCGAAATCAAACAGAAGCGTTAGCGCTTTGCGAACCCGGATGTCCTTGAATTTGTCGCGGCGCAAATTGAAATAATACCCCTGAAACGGTTCCGAGCTTTCTGCGGGAAAGGCGTTTTTTGTGACATCTCCGCGATCAAATGCCGGGAAACTGTAACCGGTCGCCCACCGCCGGGAGACATTTTCCACACGCGTGTCACTGATACCGCCCTTCTTGAACGCTTCCCACAGTGCGCTGTCATCGAGAAAATAGGTGTAGTTTATGTTTTCAAAATTATACCGCCCCTGCCGGACCGGAACATCCAGCCCCCAATAATCATCTACACGCTCCCATTCGATCGATTTTCCAAGATCAAACTTCGAAATCTTGTAGGGACCCGAACCAAGTGGCGGTTCGGATGTCGGTTCGGCGATATTGCGCTTGTTTCCGTCAGGACCGGTGCCTTCCCACCAGTGCTTCGGCAATATGGGCAAATCACCCATGATGTGCGGTAGTTCGCGGTTGCCGCTCTCGTCAAAGAAAAACGTCACTTCCCCGTCACCGGATTCTTCTGCGCGAACGACATTGCGGTAATAATCAGCAAATAGGGGCTGGTTTTCCTTCAAAACTTCCAGTGACCAGATCACGTCGGATGGTTTGATTGGCTCGCCATCATGAAATTTTGCTCTCGGATCAATTCTATACGTCGCAGATGAGAAATCAGCCGGATGTTTGAAGGCGTTGGCAACCAGGCCATAGGCGGCGCTGGGTTGATCCACGGACTGTTCGAACAAGGTATCCCACAACAGACCGCCCGTATAATTCAGTCCGGCGGCTGCCCTGCCGCGCACCACGAATGGATTGAACGAATCGTAACCGCCAAGAACGGTTTGGTTAAGCGTCCCGCCGATCGGTGCATTCCGGTTCACATGTTCGTAGGCTTCAAAATCCGGCCCATATTTCAATTCGCCAAACAAGGTGCCGCCATGTTGCCACTCGCCATCCATGGCTGAGGTGGATTGTACAAATATGGGTGAAGTCAAAGTGACCAGAATAAAAGTAAAGCCGGTCATCAAACGAGTGAAAGGGGTCACGGGGCGATTCCTCTGGATTGTGGGCAGTTCTACCTACAACATAGTTTCAGAATGGTCGCTTGCAATGACCACCTGTCACGCAATTTGTACAAAAAAAAGGCCAGCAGTGCTGGCCCTTAATTCTTAATAATATTTAATATTCTTAGTTCGCTTGTTCACTTTCAGCTGGTTGCTCTTCTGTAGAGTCCGCTGGTTCCTGTTCCATCGACTCGGCCGGCTCGGGCTCCGCTGCCGGTGCCTCCGGCTCTGCTGAACTTTCCGTCGACGTATCTGATGCAGGTGCCTCTGTTTCCGAATCGGCCGAGCCGTCGGTTCCCGCATCATCTGCAGGCGCTGTTTCGGCCGCTGCAGCGTCGTCTGATGCCCCATCGGTCGCAGTCTCTGCGGCTCCCTCTGGCGCCGCGTCATCTGCTGGCTCTTCTGTCAGGGCAGCAGAGGCGGGGTCCGGAAGCGGTGCCGGGTTGTCGGAAATCGATCGAAGGTAGAAGACCACATTGGCCCTGTCTTCGACCTTGGGCAGGCCGGCAAATCCCATCGCGGTTCCGCGAACATAGGTCCTGGGTTTCCACAGGAATCCGTTTAGTTCCTCGTAAGTCCAGGTCTTGCCTTCTGCATAATCCTTGAACGAGGATGAGTATGAGAAATCATCGTCAGCTGCTATTTCGCTGTTGACGATATTCCACAAATTGGGGCCCACCTTGTTCGCACCACCACTATCGACTGTGTGGCACGCAGCGCATTTCTTGAACACTCTTTCGCCCGCTTCGGTACTGGCATTAACCAGCAAGGGGCCGATCGGCTCATAGATTGGCCCTGAATCGGCGCCATCAGCAGCGCCTCCGACCGAAGGCCCGGCGTCAGTAGCGATCACAAAGGCCCTTTCTTCAGGAGCATTCGTATGAAAAATCGCTTCGGATATCAGGCTTAGGCTAAAAACGACAAAGATGGTCCCCAGTATCGCCATCGCATATTTGTTGAACTGAAATGAATCCATTTTTGTCGCTCCTGGCGAATTCAGTAACTGTTTCAGGCGTGACGTGCCAGATTTCGGGTTTTCCCGCAATAGGGTATTGGGCCAATTGGCATGAGAACTTTACATGCACAAATCCATTCACGCCAGTACCTGGGGAATTGCGGATGCGTTACAACGACTGTAAGTGTTGATCAAGTGAGACTTTTTGACACCCGAGCCGATTTACCACCCCTGATATTGTAGACATTTACAGATATGAAGCCTGAAAACACCACCACTGGCAAGCAGGATGTGCTTGTAATGATACCGGCAAGAATGGCCTCGACCCGTTTGCCGCGCAAGGCGCTTGTCTTGATAAATGACATACCCATGATCGTTCATGTCATGCGCCGGGCGATCGAAGCCGAACTTGGACGGGTAGTTGTTGCGACAGACCATGAAGATATCGCCAAGGCAGTCAAAGAGCATGGTGGCGAAGCGGTGATGACCGGTTCCCATCATAAATCCGGTTCCGACCGTATCTGGGAAGCGGTTGAATTGATCGATCCGCAGGCAAAGGCAAAATACATCGTCAATCTGCAAGGAGACCTGCCGGCAATAAAGGGCGAGACCATTAGAGCCAGCCTTGCTCCCTTGCTTGATGGTCCAGCCGAAATTGCGACGCTTTGCGCGGAAATTACCGATGATTCCGAGCGCACCGACCCCAACGTCGTCAAGCTGATTGGCTCACCACTGCAGGATCGAAGGATGCGTGCGCTTTACTTTACCCGGGCGACAGCCCCTTTCGGCGAAGGCCCGCTCTATCACCACATTGGGCTCTATGCCTACCGGCGCGATGCGCTGGAAAAATTTGTAGCGCTGTCCCCGTCTACACTCGAGATGCGCGAAAAACTTGAGCAATTGCGTGCAATAGAGGCGGGTATGCGTATAGATGCAACCATTGTTGATGTCGTTCCGATCGGTGTCGATACACAAAACCAGCTGGATCAGGTTCGCAATGTCATGAAGCCGGATCAACGATTGTAATGGAATTGGGGAGCAACTCGCTTCAGGAACAGGTTTGATGGCACAGATTAGTGAAAAAACAGGGCGCATGGCCTTTCAGGGTGAACCGGGTGC
>JBCCEP010000022.1:0-20397 GCA_039030215.1 Pseudomonadota bacterium | reverse complement strand
GGAGCCTGCTGCCTGTCGGTTTTGGCAACATATCCATGTTTTGCGGATTGCCATGAGCATTGGAAAAAGATGGATAGGAGTCAGCCATCCTGCGGATGTATTCGAAGCTCTCACGAAAACGTTCAGCCCTCGAATCAAACTCCATGTTCATTGCCGGATATTCTTCAGGTCGGTCGCCAGATGCGACGCCCAAAAGCAATCTCCCGCCGGACAATACGTCAACGCTTGCAGCGGCCTTCGCAACATGGGCAGGATGACGGAGCGGCAAGACGATGCTGGCGACACCCAGTGCAATGCGATTGGTGTTCGCCGCCAGCATGCCAAGATATACAAAGGGATCGAAAATTTGCCCGGCATCCCCGAATGACGGCACGTTAAACGGTACATCCCTCAACCAGAGTGCCGAGAAACCCAGCTCTTCGGCCAGCCTGACACGATCGAGATGACGGTCCATGGTGGGTACAGCACTGGTTGCATAGGTTTCCAATGGAACAACCAGGCCGAGGCTGAGGCCGCCTGGCTTGAACGTATCGTTAAAGGACCGATTGATCGGTTCGAATTCGGTGTCTTGGAGCGTGTCGAGCATGGTTATTCACTTCAGTCTTCGATGGTTCACGGTTCCAGTTGGTCCGGAAGGAATCAGGAAAGGTCGTCCTTGCCCTCGATCAGGAAATGAAAGCTCTCGGAACCACCATGGCGCGCTTTCAGATATGGCTGATATTCGGGATCGGACATAAAGTCCAATGCTGCGGATTTTGATGGCCATTCCAGGATGATGCGTAATGCTGATGGGCGTTCCTCGCCTTCTACCTGTTCATGATTTGCGGTGCGGGCGAGATATTTGCCGCCATGTTTTTCAACGAGCTTGTTGGCGTTTGGGAGGTAATCGGGAATCCAGTCTTCGCTGGTGGGCGTGACCGCTAATACAGAATAGTAAGCCATCATCGTATCTTTCTGTTTGATCCAATGCTGCCATTTGCAGCAGCAACATTTGATAGATAAATGTTGCAAAACTGGAATAAACTGCGAAAATTCTGGTTCAGAATTCGGGAATTGAATATAATCAAATGGATACCGACGCACTCAGATTATTTGTGCTTGCCGCCGAGAAACTGAATATCAGCGCTGCGGGCCGAGCGCTTGGCATGGCGCCGGCGGTTGCCAGCGCCAAACTGGCCAAGCTTGAAAAGTCCCTTGGGACGGACCTCTTGCACCGCTCAACGAGGAAGGTTTCACTTTCGATTGAAGGCGCTGAATTCCTGCCATTCGCGCGTGAAATTCTTGCCCAGGAGAAGGCGGGCAGGGCAGCGCTTGGCCAGGATAGTGGAGGCGTGAGTGGAACGTTGCGGTTTACTGCACCGAGCACGTTTGCGCAGCTTTACATCGTTCCGCTCTTGCCAGACTTTCTTTCGCAATATCCCGATATCAGGCTTGATCTGCGTTTTTCAGATGTACGGTATGATTTGATCGAGGGCAGCTTCGATCTCGCCCTGCGCAATACCGCGTTGGAAGATACGAGCATGAAAGGCAGAAAACTTGCCGAAGACCGCCGGGTCTTATGTGCCTCGCCAAGTTATCTGGCGGCGAGGGGTATGCCGAAATCGCCAGAAAACCTGGCCAATCACAGTCTTATTGCTTTCAAGGATCTGACGGCGAAAACGCTTCGTCGGAGCGATGAAGTTGATGGCGTATTCGATCCGCGTCAGGACAATTGCAGGCTCATTGTCGATGATGGTCTCAGCCAAAAACTGGCGACGATTGCCGGCCTCGGTATATCGGTGAATTCGCTTTGGAGCGTGTACCAGGAATTGCGGGAGGGCAGCCTGGTTCGTGTTCTGCCCGAGCATGACGTGGATGACCAATCGGTGTTGTGGTTGGTCTACCCCAAGACGAACGTTCTTTCTCCCAAGGTCCGGGTATTCATTGACTTTCTTGTCGAAAAAATCGGCAGGTCACCGAAGTGGCTTTGAAGTGGATTGAAGTATGCTGTCCAAAGTCTGGTGAGTGCTTGTCGGTTACCGTCGGCGCTCGATTGACGTCACCGAAGGCCTTCATTGATGCTGTTCAACACCCGGCTTCCTGGGCATAGCTCATCCATACCCAGCTCATTGAGGGGGCGGGAAGCAAGCTTCAGGATCTGGTTAAGATCCTGGGAATTCGGATCGATGTAAAGAAGGCCAGTCAGAATTCGACCTTCAT
Organism: Pseudomonadota bacterium; assembly: GCA_039030215.1. Taxonomy (GTDB): domain Bacteria; phylum Pseudomonadota; class Alphaproteobacteria; order Rhizobiales; family Rhizobiaceae; genus BOKV01. The sequence goes on along the minus strand of JBCCEP010000022.1, from coordinate 18,198 downwards.
CCTGCGAGTCCTGCAAGGCCTTCAGTGCCGCAGTGCGATTTTCGGTCTGGTATTCCTTGCTCGCCTTGTGCAGGTGAATGACCGAACCATCGTGCATTGTCACCGCTTGGCTTGTTCCGGGATCGTACTGTGTGCGAATTTCCTCGCGCATTGGAACGAAATCCAGCGGCATAGCATCAAGATTTTCCCGGGTTGCCGAATAGCTCTTGGTCGAGCCGACATGGTTGGCGAAGGTGACGCAGGGCGACACGACGTCGATAAAGGCAAATCCCTTATGGGCGATCGCGCCCCGGATCAGCGGTTCGAGCTGTTCCTTGTCGCCGGAGAAGCTGCGGGCCACAAAGCTTGCGCCCTGCAACAGAGCGAGGCTGGCAAGGTCGATGCCGTCAAAGAAGTTTTCGTCACCATATTTGCTGATCGAGCCGAGATCGGCTGTGGCGCTGTCCTGTCCCTTGGTCAAGCCATAGCAGCCATTATTGGCCACGATATAAGTCATGTTGACGTTGCGGCGGATGAGGTGGATGAATTGGCCCATTCCGATGGAGGCCGTGTCGCCATCGCCGGATATGCCGATATAGATCAAGTCCCGATTGGCGACGCTGGCGCCGGTTGTAACGGACGGCATTCTTCCATGAACGGAATTAAAGCCATGGCTTTTGCCAAGGAAATAGGTTGGCGTCTTTGATGAGCAACCGATGCCCGAGAGCTTGGCAATACGATGCGGCGGGATCGACGATAGGAAGCAGGCATTCCTGATTGCCCCTGATATGCTGTCATGTCCGCAGCCGGCGCAAAGGGTGGATATCGAGCCATCATAATCGGTGACGGTATAGCCAAGCGCATTCTTTGGCAGGCGAGGGTGCTCAAATTTGGGCTTGATATAGGACATCAGGCAACCTCCGGACGAAGCGGAATGACTTCGGCACTTTCGATGTTCAGCGTCTTGCGTATATGTGCGGCGATGGTTCGGGCGGTGATCGGGGTACCGGAATAATTCAATATGGAAGTCAATTTGTCCGGCGCGATATGGCATTCGTTCATGATCAGCTGACGCATTTGACCATCCCGGTTTTGTTCAATCACGAAGACAATATCGTGATCGTGGATGAATTCATCCAGCGTGTGATGGAAGGGGAAGGCGCGTATGCGCAGCGTGTTGATCGGATAGCCTTCCTCTGCAAGCATTTCGACAGCTTCGTAGGCGGGGGAGGCCGAAGTGCCGAAGAACAAGGCACCTAATTTTTCTTTCGTCTTGGGCTTTTTCACCTCAATCGGCGGGTGCGGCTTGGGCTCCGGCACAAGATTTTTCGCGGTCTCGAATTTTCTGAGTAGTCTGTCGACGTTCCTCACATAATCATTGCCGTCTTCTGAGTAGATCGCCATCTCGTCCTTGGAGGACCCCCGGGTGAAGAATGCGCCCTTTTCCGGGTGGGTGCCCGGCAGGGTGCGATAACAGATGCCGTCGCCATCGACATCGAGATAGCGGCCCCAATTCTCGGAACTTTCCAGGGCCTCGGCATCCAGCACCTTACCGCGATCCATTTCGTAGGTGTCGTCCCATTCAAGTGGCGGGGACATCCAATCATTCATGCCCAGGTCGAGGTCCGACATCATGATGACGGGTGTCTGTATCCGCTCGGCCAGGTCAAATGCCTGGATTGTCATATCAAAACATTCGCGCGGCGTTGCCGGAAAAAGCAGCACGTGCTTGGTGTCGCCGTGGCTGGCATAGGCGGCCGCGAGGATATCGGATTGCTGGCTGCGTGTGGGCATGCCGGTTGACGGACCTGACCGCTGCACGTCGATCAGGACAACCGGTACTTCAGCGAAATAGGCCAGTCCAAGAAATTCACTCATCAGGGAGAGGCCGGGACCGGAGGTCGCGGTAAATGCCCGAGCGCCATTCCAGCCGGCGCCGATGGCGATGCCCATTGCTGCTAATTCGTCTTCGGCTTGCAGAATCGCGAAGTTTTTCTTGCCGGTTCCTGGGTCGATCCGCAGGCGTTCAGCATATTTGGAAAATGCCTCGACAACCGAGGTCGATGGTGTGATCGGATACCAGGCGGCGACGGTAGCGCCGCCATAGATGGCACCCAGCGCTGCAGCCGTGTTGCCGTTCATGAGAATCTGTTTGCTTTCCAGCAGGTGCGGCGCGACATTTCCGCCTTGTTCCAGCCTGATCGGCAGCGGGCAATTGAAGTTTTCAACTGCGTATTGATATCCCATCTCCAATGCATGAACATTTGGCGAGATCAGTTTTTCCTTGCCCTTGAACTGGTCTCCCAGCAGGTCCTTCAATATTGGGAACCTGATGTCGAGCAGCGCTGCGAGTGCACCGATATAGACCACGTTTTTCAAGAGTTGCTGAAGGCGCGGCACCTCGAATTCACGCATGCACATTTCTGTCAGGGGAATTCCGAAATAGGTGACATCGTCGCGTTTGAGATGCTGGGCGAGCAGCTTGGTAGAATCATAGAGGAAATAGCCGCCCGGTTCGACGCTGGCGACATCCTGTTCCATAGTCTGCGGGTTGACGCAGACCATCAGATCGACGCCGCCGCGTCGTCCCAAATATCCCTTGGATGAAACGCGGACCTCGTACCAGGTTGGTAGTCCCTGAATGTTCGACGGGAAAATGTTGCGCGGACTGACCGGTATGCCCATTCGGAAGATGGCCTTGGCGAAAAGGTGGTTTGCAGAAGCAGACCCGGTGCCGTTTACATTGGCGAACTTTACGACGAAGTCATTGACTCCCTTGATTTGTTTCATCTGCTCTCCACCAGGCTCGGCGTTGCTTTGGTGACGTTGTAGTAAAACATCTGCATGTCCCAGGCCGCGGTCGGACATCGCTCGGCGCAAAGGCCGCAGTGAAGGCACATATCCTCGTCCTTGACCATGACCCTGCCGGTTTCCAGCTTGTCGGACACATAAAGGTCCTGTTCCAGATTCTCAGCCGGAACCAATAGCCGTTCGCGCAGCTCGGCTTCCGGTCCATTCTTCAGGAAACTGATACAGCTGGTCGGACAGATATCGGTGCAGGCATCGCACTCTATGCATTGGTCCGCGACGAAAACGGTCTGGGCATCACAGTTGAGACAGCGTTCGGCTTCAATGAATGCAGCTTCTGCATCGAAGCCGAGTTCGACTTCGATAGATCTGTCTTTCAGCGCCTTGGCGGTTTCGACTAGCGGTACAATCTCGCGTTTGTCGGTAATCGGTACGGAATCATAGCTCCATTCATGGATGCCCATCTTCTGGCTGACCAGGTTGACATAGGGGGCAGGGCGCTGGCTGATGTCCTTGCCCTGGCAGTAGAGGTCGATCGACACCGCCGCCTGATGGCCATGGGCGACCGCGGTGATTATGTTCGAAGGTCCGAAAGCTGCATCGCCACCGAAGAACACTTCCTTGCGTGTCGACTGAAATGTCTTGTCGTCATTGATGATCGGCGTACCCCAACTTGTGAAGCGGATGCCGGTGTCCTTCTCGATCCAGGGAAACGCATTTTCCTGCCCAATCGCCATGAGGACATCGTCGCAGGGGAAGAATACTGGCTCCTCGTCGACGGGAACCAGTTCACGGCGGCCATCGTCGCCATATACCGCCTCGACCTTGGTGAATGTCATGCCGACCAGTTTTCCGTCTTCGAGGACAAATTCCTTGGGAACGTGATTGTCGATGATGGGGATGCCCTCATGCATGGCATCCTCCTTTTCCCAAGGCGATGCCTTCATGTCCTCAAACGGGCTGCGAACAATGACTTTGACATCCTCACCACCCAGACGCATTGAAGTCCGGCAGCAATCCATTGCCGTATTACCACCGCCTAGCACGATAACGCGTTTGCCGATCTTGTCTGTATGTTCAAACGCAACATTGGCGAGCCAGTTGATGCCGATGTGAATATTGGCATCAGCCTCCTTGCGGCCCGGGAGATTTGGCAGGTCACGGCCCCGTGGTGCGCCGCAGCCGACAAAGATGGCGTCATAGCCCTTGGTGAGCAAGTCAGCCATGGAGTCGATATAGGTTTCGAATATGGTCGTGATTCCGCCCATGTCCAGAATGTAGCCAATCTCCTCATCTAATACCGTTTCCGGCAAACGGAATGACGGGATCTGGCTACGCATAAATCCGCCGCCTTTGGCGTGTTCGTCATAGAGATGCAGCTCATATCCCAATGGCGCCAGATCTCGCGCCACTGCGAGCGAGGCTGGCCCGGCTCCCACAAGCGCGATCTTCTTCCCGTTCGGCATACCGGCCTTTGGCAGGAACTGTTTGATATCGTCCTTGAAATCGGCAGCGACCCGCTTCAGTCGACAGATTGCGACCGGCTCCTCCTCCACCCGGCCACGACGGCAGGCTGGCTCGCAGGGGCGATCGCATGTACGGCCCAGTACGCCGGGAAAGACATTGCTCTCCCAGTTTATCAGGTAAGCGTCGGTGTATTTCTGCTGGGCGATCAGGCGGATATAGGCAGGAACGGGGGTATGCGCCGGACAGGCAAATTGGCAGTCGACGACTTTGTGAAAGTATTCCGGATCTGTAATATCGGTCGGCTTCAAATCACATCCTTTCGCATGCGACAATTTGTCAAAATATGCATGCGAATGCAACTCAAATGAATTAGCTAATCGTAGGGTATGTAAACACGTTAATGTGTCGTTGAAACGATTACCTATGCGTTCAACGAGCTATCGGAATGGCAATAAACCCCAAGGACATAGGTGTTGAGTATAGTTGTCCGGCACCAAGACCGTCTTATGAATCATGTTTTCTAGCTGTCGGTAGATCTGGCAGCCAATCATCCGTGGGCAGGAAGCGCATCATGTCGTCTAGTCCGGAAAGCGAATCATCACCGTGACACGCGCCGCGGTCATGACCTCCTTCGAACACCTCGCTGGTAGCGTCCGGCAGTTCGATTGTGACGTTATTTGATTTACCGAGCGCCTCGCCCGATTTGGGTGTGAAATCTGGTGGACATGCGGCGGGATCGGTGAAACCTGGATATTTATTGATAGTTTCTGAACCGATCGGATAACCGACTTGCCGATAGACTTCGGGGAAATTGCTATCATTGGCCGTGTCTGAGAATATTTCAATTTTGTATTCGCGCCAGCGCCTGGTGAATCTTGAAGCTTCGGCAGTTTTCTCATATTCCTCAGACCACGGCATAGAGATTGCTTTCATGCCATCCTTGCCAAACAACATTCCTTTTTCTGGATGCTCGAATTCAGCGAGATTATTTGCGTGGACCAGCCTGCCCAGGACAAACTTTGGCAGCAAGCCCTTGCCGGTCGCCATGTACCAGGAATTGTTCAAGACATAGATCGGGCCCTCATTTAATTGCGGTCCATTTGGCTTGAACAAGGACGGAGACTTGCGCCATTCTGAACTTGGATATTTTTCCTTGTCTTCAGTCGACATTTTGGTCGAGGGCGAGGATTTAAAGGAAGCAGTGTTTCCGTAAACATAAATCCAACCCGCGCGCTCAAACTCAAATGAGAAAGGACGATAACAATCGCGCATGTGATTGTAACGGATGACCCAATTCCATGCGTGGTACTCCGGTTCGAATATATTGTCCCGGATGCGGGTAAAACTGTTGCGTTCAATCAGAACATTTGCCGAGGCTTGCCGTCCGCCGTTGAACTGAAGTTGGCTGGCAACGACCCCCGGTGCCAAACGGTCATGGCTGTTGAAGAAGTGAATACCGTTGAATGCGTCGCTGACATGATTGTCCCGGATAATAACATTTCCGGTCACATTCCAGGCCCGGAAGAAATCGCCATCCCAATAGCGGTAATCACCATATATATCGACATCCGGTGCATCTGAGTTGTTGCTTGCGCCGTGGATCCGGGGCCAGGGAATGCTATTCCACATTTTATTTTTTTTGGATGTATCCTGACGCCAGCAGCAATGCTGGACGATCAGGTCCCTGGTATCAATCCCATTGGCACCGATGGCAATCGTACCGCCGGTAAACTTCAGATCGTGCAGCACGATATTCTGACAATTGTCCAGATAAATTGCAGTCGGCCAGCAATTCTTGAAGTCAATTCCGCGAATAATGACAAATTGGCAATTGCGCAATACCAGCATGGCCTGATCGCCCAAATGCCCGACCGATGGGTAGTAGCCACTTCTCTGACGCTGGTCTGCGGCTTTGTTGGCCCAGATTCGTGCCTCATCGTCTTTCCAGCCGGAGGTGAAGGTCGCCTGCTCATTTTTCTTTGGCCGGATGGTAATCGGTTGATCTGAAGTTCCGACCAAACCGGTGAGGACGAGTGGATTTTGATATTCATCGGAACAGAGTTCCAGCACGTCTCCACATGAAAGGCGGAGCAACTTCTTCTTATTGTCCTTACAAGAATACTTTACAACCGACATCGTCATCTCCACGCTTTCTAGCCACATCTGTTTATGATCAAAGTTGCTTTCAGGAGCCGATAACCCCCGAATTCATCAGTAGCAGTGGCCATTGCGGATTATCCCGCAAGTTACCTTGCGAATTGTCTGCACTGGCGTCGGGAGGCGCTGGAAATAGGTTTACCGACTCGTCTTTGCTTAGACAATTCTTTGGTCTTGCACCCGATTTCAAGTGCAAGGTCGTGAGTATTTATCAAGTTTTAAAGAAGCCAAGTTAAACGAAAATCTATGAATTACAATAAATTTTAGTGTTACATGTTATAAGATTGAAGCCAGAATAGGCTCCGTATTTTGCCAGCCGGTTAATTGAAATTTTGTATTACTGTTCTGTTTTATATTCTATCAGTCCGATGAATGCCGATAAGAAGCCCGGATTGCATGGGTGAGGATGTAGACGGTCATCAGCAGGCGGATATAGCCAAATGTCAAAATGAATCCTGTGGCGATCAGATTGCGCAGGGGGCCGGGATCCAGCAGGTCGTAATAGGGGAATAGAAGCGTGTAGGCCTGCACTTGCACGACACCCATGACGAACAGGAAGATTGCAATTGCGGCGATCGCCGGGCCAATGAACCGGAAGCGTTTGAAGAATTGAGTGCTGCCTCTCGCCGCAGTGTTGCCGGCATTACCGGCTCGCCAACTACTGTTTATTTCGAGATCGAACAAGTGGATTCCGCGCCCGCCTGGGAAGTTATGATCCAGCGAACCATTGTTTGGTCTGATAGAGGCTTCTGTAAGATCCAGGAATGCCAGAAGAAACCAAATGAAGTTCGGGATCTGGACCACGCTGTGGGTTAGTCTTTCAGATTACTAAACCGCTCAAAAGCAGGTTTGAACACACGGTGATAGACTGTACCGGTTATCAACATAATCAGGATGATCCCAAAAATGAGTTCGAGATATTCTTCATATACAAGACCCAGGATAATCAGTGTCAAAGTGCTGAAAAATGACAGCATATAGAAGAAGGAAAAGCTGAAGTACCACATGAAGAACTTCAGTACGACTTTCATTGCGAACCTGCGCGAATGCTGCTTGCTGCTGTTTTCGTCAGCGCCAGCTGCGCTTTTCCATTCGACGTCTTCCAAGGGTGGGCCGCGATCAACATTCTCCTCGACGGCTGCCAACAAAACAAATGTATCCGGATGCTCGTTTGCCGAGAAATCTCCGGTCAGCCTGAAATTTTTTTCATGGTCTTTGTCGACTTGAAGCCGGATGATGACCTCTCGCTTGCGACCATATCCCTTCAAGATTTGCTTGAGGTCGTCAGCATTCATTGCGTTAAACCTTTCGCATAGTGATCAGGCGCGGCGCCGCCGCTTGATCCGTTGAGGCCCGGCTTACTAAAGGCGCGACCCGGGGTTACTGCATGCTTTTCGAATTTTCTTAGAGCAGCCTGTCCGTCACGTCCTGAACGCCGGGCTCTATCTCTAACGTGTCAGCGACTAGAATGTTTGATGAAATAATAACGAGATTTTCTCATCTAGCTAATATAGTGATTCTCGTTCAATGAGTTGCTAAACCCACCTGATAATCTCTTTCGATAGTTAATGAACTCCCGCCTTCCGCTTTAGAGACGGGCTACGAAGTTAACTTTTTGGGATCGCGTTGGTCAAAACCAATTAAAAATTATAAATCATTGAAATATATGAGATTATGGTGCCCAGAAGAGGACTCGAACCTCCACGACCTTGCGGTCACCAGCACCTGAAGCTGGCGCGTCTACCAATTCCGCCATCTGGGCAAAGCGGATGTGGTTTACGGTGGCCAAACCCCACTGTCAACTTGTAACTTTGTCCTGCGAAACTATGTTTGAATTTTAAGGGAAAAATTTTGTTTTCCTGTCGGTGGCTGCAGCAAATGCTTCCAAATTCCGGACAAGGCGTTTATTGAGCTGCTTATGTTACATGCGCCCGCCAGCATTGCCATTGCACAAGGCAGGAGGAATATCTGATGCAGCGTTCCGATCAACCAAAACTGGTTACCGTATTTGGCGGGTCCGGCTTTGTCGGCCGGCATGTTGTGCGCGCGCTTGCAAAGCGTGGCTACCGTGTGCGGGTTGCGGTGCGCAGACCTGATCTGGCTTTCCATTTGCAGCCCTTGGGCAATGTCGGTCAGATCAAGGCCATGCAAACCAATCTGCGGTATCAATGGACTGTTGATCGCGCTGTCGAAGGTGCAGATACGGTCATTAATCTGGTCGGTATTTTACAGGCAACCGGCAAACAGAGTTTCAGTGCAGTGCAGGAGCGTGGTGCAGCTTTCGTGGCTGAGGCGGCCCGCAAGCAGGGCGCCAGCCTGGTCCATGTTTCTGCAATCGGTGCTGATCGCGAATCGGAATCAGAATATGGCCGGACGAAAGGTGCCGCGGAGGCAGCCGTTCATGGGGCGATCAAGGATGCCGTCATCATGCGGCCATCGATTATATTCGGGCCGGAGGATGATTTTTTCAACCGGTTTGCCTCAATGGCGCGAATGTCGCCTTTTCTGCCGTTGATCGGCGGCGGGCATACGAAGTTTCAGCCGGTATTTGTCGGCGATGTGGCCGAAGCAGTAGCGCTGGCCGTCGATGGCAAGGCTCGGAGCGGAAAAACCTATGAGCTTGGTGGGCCGGAAATCGTCTCTTTCCGTGATTGCCTGGAAATCATGATGCGGATCACGGACCGCAATCGCACTCTGGTTTCGATTCCCTGGTCAATCGCAAAGTCGATGGCGAAGCTGACCGGCTGGCTGCCCGGTGCGCCAATTACCTATGACCAGGTCGTAATGCTGGAAAGTGACAATGTCGTTTCTGATAGATGCGTATCGTCGAAGCTGACATTGAAGGGGCTTGGCATCAGTCCGCGTAGTATGGATTCAGTGCTTCCATCCTATCTTGTCCGGTTCCGCCCGTCTGGCCAGTTCACCCGCAAGGGCGCAGTCTGACCCCTGTCACGGCTTGTAGAGCAGCAATCCCGCAATTCCGACGATACCGACAACAATGCGCCACCAGGCAAAAACCGCGAAACCGTGGCGCGAGACGAAGTCCAACAGATGGCGCACTACAAAGAGCGCGCTGACAAATGCCATGGCAAATCCGGCGGCGATAATGATGGTGTCGTCAAAATCCAGAAACTGGTAATTCTTGAAGAGATCAAGTGCAAATGCACCGGCCATGGTCGGCATTGCGAGGAAGAATGAAAACTCCGCTGCCGATCGCTTGTCGCATCCCATTACCAATGCGCCGGCTATTGTCGCGCCAGAACGTGAAGTTCCCGGAACCAGCGCCAGACACTGGAACAGACCGATCTTTAGACATAAAGATAGCGGATAATCCATGACGTCGGAGTAGGTGGGTTCGGTCTTGATCCTGTCGACGAACAACAAGACGATCCCGCCCAATATCAGGACAATGCAGATCAACATCGGGGTTTCAAACAGTACGGTTTTTATGAATTCATGCAGCAGAAACCCGGCAAATGCTGCGGGTAGAAAGGCGAGAAGAACGCCGAAGATAAACCGCCTGGCACCGGGGTCGGTCGGGAATGCCACTGCGAGGTTCCACAAGCGCATGAAATACACTGAGAGGATTGCGAGGATCGCGCCGAGCTGGATCAGGACCTCGAAAGTCTTTCCGGTTGAATCAAACCCGATAAAATGGCCCAGCAAAAGCAGATGGCCGGTGGAAGAGACTGGGATGAATTCTGTCAAACCTTCAACAAAACCCAGAATTAAAGCCCCGGTTATCGTCTGTTCAGCCATGGTATGGTCCGCTTTGGGATTGGGGAAATGAATGCAATGACATTGAATTTGTCATAAGAAAGTTTTTGTTTGGTGAGTCGGTTGACGTCATAGCCGAGCTGGACGCCGATTGCACTATCGGCATTAAAAGGATTATCTCCCGATTCGGGACATACAGGAAGAAACCAAATGCTAACGCTTTATCATCATGCCATATCTGCCAGCTCGAGATATGTGCGTCTGGTAATTGCCGAATATGGCCAGAATGTCGAGTTTTATGAAGAGCGGGTCTGGGAACGCCGTCCCGAGTTTCTCCAACTCAATCCGGCCGGCACGCTGCCGGTACTGATCGACAACGGGCGCGAGCCGGTCTGTGGCGGAATTGTTGCCGGTGAATATCTTGATGAGACTTCCGGCGCGATGATGCGGGAAAAACGACTGATGCCCGAAAACCCCAATGACCGGGCGGAGGTGCGGCGACTGGTTGAATGGTATCTGATCAAGTTCGAAGATGAGGTTGTCCGGCATCTGGTTGGTGAGCGCCTGCTAAAGCAGATGATGCCGGTAGGCGATGGTGGGCGCGCGCCCGATTCCACCATCATCCGCGCTGGACGCGCCAATCTGAAAAACCATATGAAATATACCGGCTGGCTGGCATCGAACCGGAACTGGCTGGGCGGCAACAATATATCGCAGGCGGATCTGGCTGCAGCTGCGGCAATGTCCATACTGGATTATCTGGGAGAGATTGATTGGGCTGAAGAGCCGGCTGCCAAGGACTGGTATGCAAGGGTAAAATCCCGCCCTTCGTTCCGCCCGCTGCTTCTGGACAAGATCTCGGGATTGCCGCCTTCCTCCCATTACATTGACCTGGATTTCTGATTGCGTTCGGTGTCCGATCATAAGCAGGCAATCATCCGCAAGGCGCGGGCGTTGGGTTTTGACACCTGTCGATTTACTGCCGCAACGCTGCCCGCAACGACTCAATCCCGGCTGAATGAGGCCATTGAGCTTGGCCATCACGCTACCATGGATTGGCTCGAACAGACCTATGAACGGCGAAGGTCGCCAGAATCCATGTGGCCGGAGGCGGAGACGGCGATCCTGTTCGGCATGAATTATGGCCCCGACACCGATCCGATGAAAATGCTTGGGGCGAAGACCAAAGGCAATATTTCAGTTTATGCACGTAATCGCGATTATCATGAGGTAATCAAGGGCAGGTTGAAGCAAATTGCACAGTTTGTTGCTTCGGCAATGCAAGCAGATGTCAAAGTGTTTGTTGATACTGCCCCCTTGCTGGAGAAGCCGTTGGCCGCACAGGCCGGCATGGGCTGGCAGGGGAAGCACACCAATCTGGTCAGCCGGGAATTTGGTTCGTGGTTGTTTATCGGTGCGATCCTGACGAGTGCAAGATTTGAAACAGATGCCAGCGAAATTGATCATTGCGGGTCTTGTCGTACATGCCTCGATATCTGTCCGACAGATGCGTTTCCGGCGCCTTATCAACTCGATGCCAGGCGCTGCATCTCCTATCTGACCATCGAGCACAAGGGTCCGATACCCATCGATTTCCGGGAAGCGATGGGAAACCGGATCTTTGGTTGTGACGACTGTCTGGCTGTCTGCCCCTGGAATAAGTTTGCTGCAACGGCCAGCGAGGCGAAATTGATCGCGCGGGAGGATCTCCAGTCGCCATTCCTGGCCGAACTGCTCCATTTGGATGACGCTGCATTCCGGTCGTTTTTCTCTGGCTCTCCAGTCAAGCGGATCGGCAGAAATCGCTTCATGCGTAATGTATTGATCGCGGCCGGAAATTCAGATGATCCGGCATTGATTGAACCCGTAACGAAGCATCTGGCAGATGAGGATCCTGTGGTGCGTGGGGCGGCAGTCTGGGCTTTGAGCCAGCTTGAGGACAATGAAGCTTTCGATCAACGTAGGCGACTTGCAGCCCGGGAACATGATCCACTTGTCATCGAAGAATGGCAGGCATGTCTATTGCAGCCGCAGGTGTGAAAATGAAACGACTGGTGATCATCGGCGCCGGATTTTCAGGAATTGAATGCGGCAGGCAGGCGGCCAACGCTTGTGAAACTGTTCATGGGACGACCCGGTCGGAAGACAAATTTTCGAAATTGACAGCGGCTGGTATTAAGCCGGTTCTGTTTGACGGGCTATCACAGTCGAAAAATGATGCGTCGCTAGAGCGAGTTTTGGCCGAGGCGACCGACCTATTGGTATCAATCGCGCCGGGCGAGGATGGCGATGTCGTCCTCAATCGGTTTGCCGCAATTCTGAAACAGTCGAAGAAACTGCGTTGGATTTGTTACCTTTCTACGGTTGGTGTTTACGGCGATCATGGTGGTAGCTGGGTGAATGAATCCAGCGAGTGCCGACCAAAGTCGAAACGATCGATATTGAGAGTTGCTGCGGAGCAAGGCTGGCAGACATTTGCTGAACAGGTGGGCGTTCCGTTGGCGATCTTCCGGCTTTCCGGGATTTATGGGCCAGGCAGAAATGCGTTCATGAATATCGAGAAGGGTCGCTCGCGGCGGCTCGTCAAGCCAGGGCAGGTCTTCAACCGTATTCATCGCGACGACATTGCCGGCGCGTTTGTACGTTGCCTTTCGTCGCGACCAGACGGCATCTTCAACATTACCGATGATCAGCCAGCGCCACCGCAGGATGTGGTTACCTTGGCGCATGAACTCTATGGGAGTACCCCTCCGGCTGAAATCGATTTTCAAACCGCAGATCTCTCACCTATGGCGCGCAGCTTCTATGGAGAGAACAAGCGGGTGTCCAATGCGAAATCGAAGGCCGTACTCGGCATGGAATATAAATGGCCAAATTATCAGACTGCGCTGGCGAAAATGTGGAAGGAGGACTGCTGGCGAGCAACTGACTAGTTGAAGTTGGCAATCAGAACTCGGCACTGCGGACCGGATTGGCGTTATGTCCAAGACAAATTTTCATTGGGTGAATGAAGTTTTGCTATCAGTTGCGGCTTTTGGCCTGTTCGAAACCAGTTAGAACATTGGCAGTGTTCAGGCCGATTTCGTCCACGCCGTAACCACCTCCCATACAGAACAAAGTAGGCAGATTTGCACCTGCGATCAAATCACCAACGGATAGAAAATCGTTACTGGAGAGCTTGAAGAAAGAGATCGGGTCGTTCTCGAACGTGTCCACACCCAGGGAGACCACCAGCGCGTCTGCTTGAAAAGCCGCCACACGTTCAAGTGCTTCGGTGAGTACCTTCGACCAGGTCGCAAAATCGGTATTGCGGGGCAGGGGGTAGTTTGCAGTCAATCCCTTGCCTGGGCCGATGCCTGTCTCGTCGGCAAATCCCAGAAAGTGCGGAAAGGCCAGCACAGGTTCACCATGAATGGAGGCAAAAAATATGTCTGCGCGATCATAGAAAATATCCTGCGTTCCATTGCCGTGGTGAAAATCCACATCAACGATGGCCACCTTTTGCGCACCTTCATCGAGAAATTTCTGCGCGGCTATCGCGCAATTGTTGAGAAAGCTGTAGCCGCCGAACTGGTCTTTTGATGCGTGGTGACCGGGAGGACGGCAGAGTGCGAAGGCGCTGGAAGCACCGGATGCGATATGGTTTGCGCCCGAGAGCGCGCAATTCTTGGCCGCCAGTGCGGCTGCCCAGGTTCCTTGAGTGATCGAGGTTTCAGCAGCAAAGGCATAGTAGCCCAATGCGCCATCAATGTCGGCGGGTGGCCGGTTGACCTGCATTCGGCGGGCCGGAAAACAGGTTGGAATTGCCTCTCCCCGGTAGCCATCGGCGATCCAACGATCCCAGGCAGTCTCCAGGAATTCCAGATAGTCTGCCGCGTGGACTTTCTTTGCTGTTTCGAGGCCGTAATCGTCAGGTGGCAGGATGTCGGTATGGCCCTGGGTGCGAACTGCTTCAAGGATCATTTCTGCGCGGAATGGCGCTTCAAACGGCGCAATCAACTCGCCGCCATAGAGCTCGGTCTTGGCATCCCGCAATTTGTGGTCAGGGGAGTAGTAAACGCGCATATGGATTAAGTCCTTCACCTACTACAGATTTGAGCTGGCTCATTGAGTCAAGCCCGAGGATGACGCCACAAATGCGCGATCCCATCTCCCCCCGTTGAGGGGGAGAGAGCGTTTTCTTGGAATTGGCGCAGCCAAACCTTAGAAAACGCCAGAGGGGGGATTGGACCGGCAATCCAGGAATTTCCCCCCTCTTGTTTTGCTACGACTTGGCTTTCGCTTTGCTCTGCCAAGTCTAGACAAAACATTCTCCCCCTCAAGGGGGGAGATAGGCATCGAATCTACCGCTCCCCCCAACAAATCTATCCCCATTCCCATTCCTCATTTTATCCTCGTCCCACTGTTGTCTAACACAAACGCCGGTTTGATATCGCCGTCATTTCGGAGGACACCAGCAGCGGAGCGTCCTGGCGCGCTGAAAGACTGCGTTGCGGGATTACAACCGATTGCCTTCGGGTTTTCGGCGAGAGGCTTTATCGGAACGGTGTGCTGAAGAGTCCGGTATTGACATCAAAACTTCGCGCAGGGCGGTGCGGGCACGCACACAGCCCAGAACCATAAGGCGTCATCGCCCTGCAGTTTGTGTAACTCCAACTTCCACTCACGGCTGACCAAGTCGGGAGGTGATTGCGTATGCCCGTTTTCCTTTATGTGGTGGAGACGTGCCCCATACTCTGCGTCACCCCGGATGCCATGCAATCCGGGGTCCATTATACCGCGCAACGGGTGCAGGTGTTTGTGTTGAGATTCGGAGTGTCATTCGCACCGCTACGGGTACCAATGGATCCCGGCTCGCAGTAGCGGCCGGGATGACGCAGTGGAAAGGGGCATCCATCATACGACGACATCGATCTTCTCATTGAATTAGCACCGAATTGGGGTTAGGGAGAATAGTCAGAAATTCCAGTTCGAGCATTACCGGAAAATTCAGCCAAAGAGGTCGATAAATGAGCATTGATGGTGCAGCGGAAGCAATTCGAGCCAAAGTTGGAGAAAATTCCGGTCTCGGCGCGACCGTCAAATTTGATTGCGGCGAGGAGGGCGTTGTGCTTGTGGACGGTGCGTCCAGCCCCAATACGGTGACGACAGAGGATGGGGAAGCTGATTGCACGATTTCCTGTGAACTCGAAACGCTGCAGGCATTGATTGACGGCGAGCTGGATCCGACGGCTGCTTTCATGCAGGGAAAGATAAAGGTTTCCGGTGACATGAATGTCGCGATGAAACTTTCATCAGTACTTTAGCGTCATTGCGACCTAACCGCGAAATCGGTTCATTCCGGTGAGAATCAAACTATGCTAATTGTTTAGCCGGTGAGATGCCGGATCGATTCGATTGGTGTAGTTTCGACTGAGAACAGGTTTGTATCGCGGCTCAAACACGTGGGGCGACTACGTTGTTGAACAGAGGTCAAATCCATGGCTGACATTTCCAGAAGTGCCAGATTAGGCATTGTTTGCATGGCACATGCGGTATTGTTGCTGGTTGGCATGATGCTGGCCAGTACAGGTCATGCGCAGGGCAAGATACCGGCCAAGGTCTTATTCGGTTCTGAACCCTTGCCGGCAGATCTCAACCCGCAGGCGGTTGGTTTTTATTCGAGGGGATGCCTGGCTGGTGGCATCGCCATTCCTGTCGACGGTCCCGACTGGCAGGTCATGCGCCTGTCGCGCAACCGGCGCTGGGGGCACCCGGATCTGGTCAAGGTCATCGAAGAATTATCCGTCAAGGCCAAGCAATCTGGCTGGAATGGGCTGATGGTGGGTGACATGTCGCAGCCGCGGGGAGGACCGATGCTGACCGGGCACCGGTCTCACCAGGTTGGTCTCGACGTCGATATCTGGTTTACGCCGATGCCTGACAAACGGTTAAGCTTCAAGGAACGGGAAGAGTTAAGCGCGGTTTCGGTCTTGAAGCCGGGTTCGCTCTATGTCGATGACGCGCGTTGGAAGCCCGCCTATACCAATCTTCTGCACGAGACAGCGAAGTTTTCGGAAGTACAGCGAATTCTTGTCCATCCCGGGATCAAGAAAAAGCTGTGCGATACAGTCAAAGGCGATCGGACTTGGCTTTCAAAGATCAGGCCGAATTATGGTCATCACTATCATTTTCATGTGCGGATATTCTGCCCGGAAGGTTCCCCTGGATGCACACCGCAAAAGGCGGTTGGTTCCGACATTGGTTGTGATGCCAAAACGCTGAATTGGTGGTTCAATGTGGCTTTGAAACCTCGTAAGCCTTCGAAAAATCAAAAACCCAAGAAGCCCCGCGAGAAAGTGATGGCAGACTTGCCCAAGGCATGCCTCAACGTGCTGCAAGCTGGCGAAATCGCCGGTGACAAGGCTGAGTATCGTATTCAGGCTGCAGCGTTCAACGCGCCTGAGATTGATATTCCTGATGTCGATGTGGCATCAATTCTTGCCAGCAAACCTATCGAGGCAAGCAAGACGACAAGCTCTGCCTGGGCTGCAGATATCGATGTACCCATTCCTACACCGAGGCCGGAACGATAATTTTTAAAGCTATTCTGCTGGCATGACCGCGCTTGCTGGGCAGGAGACGCCGGTGCCGCCGAGCCCGCAATAGCCCATTGGATTCTTTGCGAGATATTGCTGGTGATAATCTTCTGCGTAGAAGAATTCGGGCGCATCGATGATTTCGGTTGTGATCGTCGCATTTCTGCCAGCATCAGCTAGCGCTTTCGAATATTCGCGACGGCTTTGTTCGGCCAGTTCACGTTGTTCATTAGAGAATGTGTAGATACCGGACCGATATTGCGTGCCGACATCGTTGCCCTGACGCATGCCCTGGGTCGGATTATGCGATTCCCAGAATGTCGCCAGCAGCTTTCCGTAGCTGATCTTGGCAGGATCGAAAACAACCAGCACGACTTCATTATGGCCGGTCATGCCAGTGCAGACTTCCTGGTATGTCGGGTTTTTCGTGGTACCGGCGGCATATCCGACCGCAGTTGTGTAAACGCCTGGCAAATCCCAGAACTTGCGCTCGGCGCCCCAGAAACATCCCAATCCAAACATTGCCATTTCCATACCTTCGGGGAAGGGGCCCTTCAGTTCTGTCTTGTTGACGAAATGGTGGGTGGCGGTCGGAATCGGATCGTCACGACCGGTCAGCGCTTCGTCTTCGGACGGAAGTTTGCTCTTCTTGGTAAACATGTCCAGCAAGTTCATGACGGTCATCTCCACGGAATGGATGAAATTTTGTCAGGCGCCGAAATTTTCCTGCCAGCGCTTGCGTTTGCGGCGGGAAGCCATGCCCAGCAAAACCGCCAATAGAGCAAATACCGTCCAGGTCGGCGCTTTCAAGAGCGTGGTTATAAGCGGGTCCCAGACCCAGGGATGCAGATATTCGGAAACCGTCTCGCCAAAGCTGTTAAGCGTACCCGGGCTCAGACGGATCCAGTCGACGTATAGCGGCGTGAAAATCAACTGGGAATCGGCAATGGATCGGGTGACATCCAGCACGCCCGAAACCAGTGCCAGTGCCAGGCTGACAAGGCTTAAAATACGAAACAAGCCGCGTAGCATCTGATAACTTCCGGTTCAATTCCCATATGGTGCGCTGACGACTTCTTGTTTTTCAGTCATCTTCTGCAGTTCGTCAGCCATTGAAATTTAAGCTTTTCGGTCGAATTTGGCAATGTTTCAAATAGATTGGCCGATCATTGCAACAAGACTTGCAGTCGCCAAGCTTATTTGTATAGTGCGCCGCGCTGCCCAGAGTGGGAGCATGCAGGAGAGGTGGCCGAGTGGTCGAAGGCGCACGCCTGGAAAGTGTGTAGGCGGGCAACCGTCTCGAGGGTTCGAATCCCTCTCTCTCCGCCATATTGCCGTTTCTGGCAGTATCCTGTCATCCCAAAAGCTGCATACTCCATGCTGGGATCGGAAGTGTAGCAGTTGATGCCGCCCAGTTTGCAGAGCGTCCACCAAAGCCAGCATGTGGTAATCGCGTGATGCGATCAGGATGTCCGAAAGGCCCAACGTCGAG
>JBCCEP010000021.1:0-20406 GCA_039030215.1 Pseudomonadota bacterium | reverse complement strand
GAAGCTCACCGAAAATATCTGGATGTGGCGCCGACTGAGCTGGGCATCAAGATCCTTTTGTCTGGCCCTCTCACCGACGACAGCGGCCAGATGATGATCGGAAGCTTCTTCATGCTTGACGCCGAAGAAAGAGACCAGGTCGACCGGATGTTTCGCGACGATCCGCTGGCCCATGCAGGCGTTTGGAAAGAACTGTCCGTGGCGCGCGTATACGTCCGGCAGAACAACATTGGCAGTCTTGGAGATGATCCATGAATGCCAGCCGTAGCTTGCACCCTGAACTGCTAACCGAACCGGATTTCCGTGGAGATAGAAATGAGTAACCCCGTCGACCTGTCAGGAAGCTGCCTTTGTGGGAACATCCGGTACGAAGGTCAGGCAGAGATCGTGCGGGCGATCAATTGCCATTGTCTGGATTGCCAGCACGCGACCGGAGGCGCCTTTGCATCGATGGTATTTGTTGAAAAAAATGCGCTCGCAATCGATGGAGAAACCGCGTCCTTTGAACACAGTTCGGATCGCGGATCGACCATGACCAAGCATTTCTGTTCAACCTGCGGAAGCCCGATGTTCAGTGAGAACAACACAAGGGTCGGGATGATCGGGATTCGGGTCGGCACGTTGAACGACACATCGGTCTTCAACCCAACGGCCAACATTTTTTGCGACAGCGCCATGCCTGTCACGGCCATGGATCCATCGCTGGAACGCCATGATCGAATGGGCTAGCGGGCGTCATTTTCTAGTCAGCGGGTCAAAACTTTCAGGAGTAAAAAATGGAAACACATGAACTTGGATATTTTACGGAAGAAAATTCTGCTGAGGTTGTTGCTGGCAGGAACGCCAACGCAAAGGACGAGCGTATCAAGCAGGTAATGGAGATTGTGACCCGCCATCTGCACGCTGCGATAAAGGAGATCGAACCGACGCAGGAAGAATGGATGGAAGGCATTCAATTCCTTACAAAGACCGGACACAAATGTGATGACTGGCGCCAGGAGTTCATTCTGCTGAGCGATGTGCTTGGGGTTTCAATGCTGGTGGATGCAATCAATTCGCGCCGACCCAAGGGTGCATCCGAAAACACCGTACTTGGTCCGTTTCATGTCGGCGACGCCCCTGAATATGAAATGGGTACCGATATTTGCCTGGACCAGAAGGGTGAGCCGATGGTGGTTCGTGGCCGGATCACCGACATTGACGGCAATCCCGTTGAGGGTGCGAAAATCGATGTGTGGCAGGCCAATGACGAGGGCTTCTATGATGTTCAGCAAAAGGGCATCCAGCCAGATTTCAACTTGCGCGGCGTCTTTCACACCGGAGCTGACGGCACTTACTGGTTCAGGGCAGTTCGTCCCAAACACTATTCCATACCCGATGACGGACCAGTGGGCGAACTGTTATATGCGCTGGGCCGGCATCCATACCGCCCCGCCCATCTGCACTTCATCGTTTCCAAAGACGGATATGACGAAGTGACGACCCACATATTTGATCCCGACGATCCCTATATTCACTCCGATTCCGTTTTTGGTGTGAAGGAAAGCCTGATCGCTGAATTCAAGCCGGTCGATCAACCCGATAAGATCAGGGAGATGGGATATAACGGCAAATACTGGGACGTTGAGTTCGACTTTGTGCTGGCACCAAAATAGACCCGGAACTGGGCAGATCTTTCCAGACTGCCGCTGCGTCGGTACATAATATCATTGTCAATTGACCAGCGTTGATCAGTCGATTTCCATAAAACCGGCCAATTAATGGCAATCCGACAGTAGATATTCCCCAACTTCGTCGATAGCCTCCACAAAACGGAGAGATGAACTATGGGAATCAGGTTTTTGTCACTGAAAGACGGCTGTTTGCGACGCAATGCCGTGTGCTTGCTTGCTCTTTTGATGGCGATTGTATTTGTGCTCATTGGAGTGGCTGAGCCGCATGCACAACAAGACACATCATCAACAATTGGAACACAGGCTGAAACTTCCACCGAAAATCAGTTGCCGGTTGAACCAATCCGGACAGAGAGCCCGCGCCAGACCTTCTCAACCTTTCTGACCATACGGGATGAGTTTGAGGAAGCTTTAGGCGCTTACTCACAGGAAAAAAGCTGGCAGCGCGCCGCGCAGATAAACGTCCTTACAGATCAATTGGCGGCATTGATCGATCTGTCATCCGTTCCAAGAGCGTCGCGGCGGGAAGTTGGCCTGGAAACCACAGCCCTTCTTTTGGATATCCTTGGGCGGATCGAATTGCCCGATACAGAAGATATCCCGGATTTGGACTCCTTCGAAGACGACAAAACGACTGGAATCTGGAGAATTCCGGAAACACCAATCCGTATCCTGAAAATTGAAGATGGTGATCGCGAAGGCGAGTTCCTCTTTGGTACGCGAACAATAATCTCTGCACCGCGATTTTTTGAAGGCATACAAGAACTGCCGCTGCGCTCGACCTTGAACATCCGGAGTTGGAGCAACACGCTTCCCCAATTTACCGGCCCGCTAATTCCGGCAGCACTTTCCAGAAATATTCCGGACCCCTTGCACAGTATATGGTTTGACACGCCAATCTGGAAAATCCTGCTGACACTCCTGCTCTTTGTCCTGGCGTTCATGATTATTTCCTGGCTCTACAGGATTACGCACGGCAACGACGCAATGTCGCGGCTGACTTCTACTCGTTTTGCCTTGCTCCCTCCAATTGCGACAATCGCACTTGCATTCATTCTCGGTCCGGTAATATCGAACCAGATATTCATCTCCGGCCGGTTTTCCACCTTCACCGATATTGTTCTGATAACCGCATTTTTTCTGTCTTTTGCCTGGGTAATCTGGGCGGCGATTTTGACGTTGTTTGAGTGGATCATCAGTTCACCCAACATTCCCGACACAAGCCTGGATGCTAACCTCTTGCGTTTGTGCGCCAGAATTACAGGCATCGTTGCAGTAGTCCTTGTTCTGTCCTTTGGCGCACAGGAACTGGGATTGCCGGTGTTCAGCCTTCTTGCCGGCCTCGGCATTGGCGGACTTGCAATCGCGCTGGCAATCCGACCGACGCTGGAGAACCTGATCGGCGGTTTCATAATCTACATCGACAAGCCGGTCCGGGTTGGCGATTTCTGCAACTTCGGTAACCTGACAGGCACTGTTGAGAAAATCGGAATCCGGTCAACAGAGATAAGGGCTCTGGACAGGACTATCATATCCATTCCCAACGCCAAATTTGCCGACATGGAAATCATCAATTGGGCAGAATGCGATCAAATGCTGATCGAAGCCGTAATTGGCTTGCGCTACGAAACGACCCCCGATCAGCTCAGATATGTCCTGGCGAAGATGCGGGAGATGTTCCACGCCCATCCACGCATCAACAATGACACAGTGCGCGTCAGATTTTCAGGCTATGGCGATTCATCCCTCGATATCACGATAAGGGTCTATGCCGAGACACGGGAGTGGAATGATTTCTTTGCCATCAAGGAAGATGTGCTGATGCGCGTCAATGATATTGTAAACGAGTCTGGTTCAGGCTTCGCGTTTCCATCCCAAACCCTTTACATGGGTGAGGATAGCGGACTGGACAAAGCGCGTACTGAAACTGCCGATAAAGCGGTCAAATCCTGGCGTAGGCGCGGAAAGCTGCCGTTTCCGAGATATTCTGCCGAGCAAAGAGAAGAGTTTGAAGACACGCTTGACTATCCGCCTAAGGGGTCGATCGAACTTGGACCTGACGCGACATCCGACTATGAGCCGGAAGGGCTGTCATCCGAACCCCTATCGGATGAACCATTGTCCTTGGAAACGGATGCAGAAGAGCCAGAATCAAATGACAAAGACGAGAAACCGGCTCGTTAATTCTGCAATCTGACAGACCTATCCGAGCAAGCACTGGTCCTGGCGGTTACCTCGTCAATGCCGGCGGAACTCTCGAAGACTAGGCGGTGTCCGCACAAATTCGCAGCGATACACATTGGCAATGAGCGCGATGAAATCCCTGAAGCTGTAGCCATCGGCGGTTGATTTGAGGCGCGGGTCGGACGTAAACTCGACGGCTCACTAGGGAATGGCGGCCATGGCTAATAGAGATGACTTTACACCGGAAGAATGGACGAAGGTTCTGGAGAGCATTGTTGCTGCCGGCCTTGCCATATCGGCGGCCGATCCAAGCGGTTGGTGGGGCACGCTCAAGGAAGCCGCGGCAAGCACGCCGGCATTGACTACCGGTAAGCGCGATTCCAAGTCCAACGAGCTCATCCGGGCAGCAATCACCGATTTCGCAAGATCCGATGATGGAAGCATTCTCGCAATGCGCGATCGCTTTGTTCAGGCGGAGCCCGCCGAAAGTGTAAGGCGTTCATTGGCGAGCTTGCGTGAGGTTTCCGCCATCTTGGATGCCAAGGCCCCTAATGACGCAGCAGCTTTCAAGACCTGGCTCCGCGAGATCAGCCAGAAGGTTGCGGAAGCTGCCGTGGAGGGGTCCATTCTCGGCTTTGGTGGTGTCCGGGTGAGCGATGCTGAAAAGGCCACACTTCGAAACATCTCTACTGCACTCGGAATGGCACCCTGACCTGCTCGCGCGGAACCCCTTAATATTCACTTAGCCCACATGTTTGATCAATTACCCTGATTATTGTTTCAGGTGATCGAGAAACAATCTCAATGGTAGCATTGAGCGATACTCGCTCGGGAAATATATATAGATACCGGGCGTATTGCTTAGATACTTGTTCAAGACAGAAACAAGCTTTCCACTGTCGATCTGGTCCACGACCAAATCGCGGAATGTATAAACCAACCCCAATCCCTGCACGGCAAGATCGATGGAAGCGGGCAAAGCGTTGACAATATAGCTGCCCGTTACATCAACAGTGTAATCTCCCTCGCTTCCTGCAAAGTTCCAGGGTGCGATGAGACCTGACGGCTGAAAGCGATATCGGATGCATTGATGATTCAGGAGATCGCGCGGCGAAACTGGATTTCCGTGTTGTTCCAGATAATCAGTACTCGCTGCAATGACGGGAGCCATGGGCGACGTCATTCGAATCGCAATCATGTCCTCGGAAATCCTGTCCCCCAACCGAAATCCGGCATGTAATCCCTCTTCAAGAATGTCTGACAATGCATCGGATAAGGACAATTCGATTTCGATTTCGGGATAGGCTTTGTTGAACGACCGTAACGCCGGGCCAATCAGTATGTGATAGACGAATTCGGGCATTGCCAGCCTCAGGCGTCCACGGGCCACATGCCCGGTTGTTTGTGCGTTTTCGTAAGCCTCAACCAATTGCTCGAATGCAGGCGCCGCACCGCGAAGTAATACTTGCCCAGCTTCAGTCAGGTTGACCGAGCGAGTCGTCCGAATGAATAGCGCCTTGCCTAATTGAGCTTCCAGCGCCTTCAGTTGATGGCTGACAGTGGAGGGTTTGATTCCGAGTATATCGGCTGCGCCTCTTAGGCTGCCCTGCTGCGCAATCGCCGTAAAAATTTCTAGTGTTGCCAGCGGTAAACGCATCCAGTTTCCCAAATAATTTTCTTGCTAATTATTCGATTATATACATGAAATAAATGAAAAATGAGGTAATTAACAGCTATAAACCAATAATCTATCTTTCTAGCAAATCAACCCAACATCAAGGAGGAACGCCATGAAAGCCCTCGCGATTATGGCAATTTTTGCCACCACAACGCTAGCTGGGAACGTCGCCATTGCTGGATCGCCGGAAGAGAACATGAAAGTCGTTCAAGATTTCTTTGCTGCCTATGGCGACAATGATCTGGATGGCATCGCCGCTGTCATGGATGAAAACGTTAAATGGCACATTCCGGGCCGTCATCCTCTAAGCGGCACAAAAAATGGCCGAGACCAGGTTGTCGCATTTTTCAAACAACTTGGCGTTGCCAATTTTAAGGCTGAACCAATCTTTTTCGGAGCTGATGAAAATTACTTTGTCGATATTCACCGTGGATGGTCCAACGCCAAAGGCAAGCCAAATGTAGATACAACCTGGGCGTTGGTCTACCGCATCGTTGACGGCAAGATCGTCGAGGCAACAAACCTGTCAGCCGATCAGGATGCAGCCAATACCTTTTTTTGGTCGCAATATGACCTCGCACCGGTCCCAGAAAGATTGGCGGAGTGACATCTTAGCCAAGCAGCAAGCAGACAGCCAAAGATTTGGGGAATGTGGCTGCACAAGAAGCATCTCGATTTCGAGGTGTGTCAAAATGCACATCCAGGACTGACGAAATAGTGCATGTTGATGATCAAGGAGCTTGAACCACTCCTTGATACCCCGACCTCCAAAGAACAACCCGGCCCCGAGCCGGGTTTTCTTTTAGCGCATCTGATTCAAATATTTCAGACCAAAACCCGTTCATTTTGTTTCTTCTGAAAGAAACGCCGCTTGAACACCTTTACGCGCCTGCTCAAAGAAACGTCAGATAGGAGTTTTCCTTCTGCAGCCAATCTCCGTCAGATTTCCGCAAGCGGTGTTTGGCTTTGCTCCGCCCAGAGCGGACATAAAATACATTGCATCGATGCAATTGATCCGTGCCGAAAATGTATGGAACTTTCAACCAGACGCTGTCATCTGGCAGGTTAGGTTCGTCGGACCGGGTCATGAATCTGAAACGTCAGCTCAATTCGTTCAGCGGCCATGCCAAGGCCCCTGACGCCGCCGCAGCCTTCAAATCCTGGCTCCGCGAAATCAGCCAGAAGGTCGCCGAAGCTGCAGTGGAGGGGTCCATTCTTAGTTTTGGTGGTGTCCGGGTGAGCGATGCTGAAAAGGCCACCCTTCGAGCATCTCCACCGCCCTCGGCATAGCGCCCTGAACAGATACGACCTTAGGCTAGTTCGAGTTGGGTCCAGGATGCACAACACCCTCAAACACGACACCCCAGACTTCGATATCTTTCAATTCATCGACGGGAATCGCATATGGGTCTTCCTCTAGCACCGCGAAATCTGCGAGCTTACCGGCTTCAATCGAGCCAATATCCTTTTCGAGGCCCAGAACATGTGCGGCATCCACGGTGATTGCCTTTAATCCCTCGTCAAGTGTCAGCCCTGCTGGCGGCGTCATTCGCTTGCCGGAAAGAGAAGTGCGGGTGATTGCCGACCAGGCAAGCGCCAGCGGGTCTGCCGGTGCCATGCCAAAATCCGAGTGAAGGGCGACAAGCACACCGCGATCAACCAGGCCACGCAATGGCGTAATCCTTCTGGCCCGGTCCGGTCCGAGACCGACACCCGAATACAGATCAGCGAGAAATGTCACATAGTAGGGATTGGCCGACACAGCGGCGCCGAATTCTGCCACCCTTCTATTTAGGTGCTCATTGGAATAGCCGTAATGTTCGAGCGTTAGACTGTTTCTCGACCTTGGTTTTTCGAACTGTAACTGGTGGAAGACGTCAAGCACGAATTCGACACCGCCATCCCCATTGGTATGGACATGAATTTTGTAGCCTTCATTCCAGTATTTCTCAGCCAGTTTGAAGAATTCATCTTTGGGTGTAATCCATTCATTCTGGCCGAAACCGACATAGCCGGGAGGACCCAAAACCATTAACAGGCTGAACATCGCGCCGTCGGCAAACAGCTTTATCCGTTTTCCGCCGACCAGAGGATAAGGCAGGGAGCCTCCGTTCAACTGCTCGTCAACGAACTCGAACGCGCTGTCCAATCCGCCATATTGCGGTCCCATCTTGAACGCATCGGGGATAAGGACAACCCGCAAGGGAACTTCCTTGTCCACGATGTTGCGCTTTAAAGCAGCCAGTTCAAGGTCCCAATTGATACCACCAGTCGCCATATCGCCAGCAGTCGTGACGCCGCGGGAGCGCAGATAGTCGACATTGCGCGCATAGCCAGGATCAATGAATTCGGGTGCGAACAAGACCGGCGCGAGTAGTGGAAGGGCTATGTCGAAAAACCCGCCCTCGACGAAATGTGCCCGTTCCCAGTCTACCTGGTCAGCTTGCGGATGATTTTTTACATCTTCCTCCGTCAGCCCCAGCATCTCGAGCGCGGCTGAATTGAAAACGCCTTCATGAACCGATCTTTGCAGCATCATGACCGGTCGGTCTGGTGCGATTTTGTCCAGATCGCTGCGGCCAAGCGGGCCGTGATAGGGTTCTGACCAGCCCCAGACGATGTACAGATCTTCTGTGTTGGTATTCTCCTCAAGAAGGTTGGTGATGCGTTCCCAGAAACCTTCCGGTGTTGTGATGCCATCCACCCTTGCATCATGCAGAACCCAGGATTCTGGCGTTGCCCAATCGAGCTGCAATTGAATTGCACCAAGCATCGGATGCAAATGCGGATCGATCAGGCCCGGCATGAGAAACTTTTCAGCGAATGTTGTATCTATTTCGTGAGGATAAGCATCAAGCCATGGCTTAAGATCATCCATGGAACCCACGCCGACAATCCGGTCTCCCCGGACTGCCACAGCCGTTGCCTCAGGATTGGTCGAATCCATCGTGATGATTTTCTTCGCGACGAAAACTGTCAGCGTTTCATCTTCTGCCAAGGAGATTGACGGGTCGGCCCAGGTCAGCGCCAGAAGCGAGATGCAAACGAGGCAAAAGAGTCTTGCTGCCGATCGGATTTTTACCCTGACAATTGAACCCATCGCATCTCTCCTCGAATGCCGGCAGTTTCTACCCAACCAAAACTGTAGCGCAGTCGATTGTCATTGCAATTGCTGATTTGACGCAGGCTTTCTGTCCCGTTTCCAGCTTAGTCAGGACACAGAGAACGCGATTTTAATCGCAATTGATCCCTACCGAACCAATGAAGAACTTCACCACCGCGTCGATATCAGGCAAGCTAGCTTCGTCGGACAGGATCATGAATCTGAAACGTCAGCTCAATTCGTTCAGCCTCCATGCCAAGGCTCAAGGCAAGCCGTTCGCGCGCATTGTGAATGATGGCATCAACTGTCATAGCCGATGGATCACCCGGACTAATATGAAGAGGCGGAGACTTGATTTTGCTTGACGTCTCGATCCGGAATTCTGCCCATCGTCTGGCCCAGCCGCAATATGGAGCGGTCCCACTGTCCAGTTTCAACGAAAAATTGGGATTGTTCGGGTGTCTCAGATAGCCGGATTTGATCCAGACTTTCCGCGCCGCGATTGCATCAAGTTTGAGCTTTTCGACAGGTAACAGGTAAAGCTCGATTTCCCCCGGCTCCCGATATATCTGTGGTACGGCAAGGAGAATTTTCTTCGTGCCGTCGATAGACCATGCAGTATTCGGATCTTCGAAAAGAAGCGGGTCTTCGCATCTGATCAGGCAGACGCGATCCGAGGACGTATTGATCCGTATCGTTGCGCCCGAGCTGCCTTGATAAATGTTGGCACGCGTTCCGGTCCTAACCCGCGAAAGCGGAATGCCGTTTGAAGAAAAATGATTGAGCGCTGCTTCCAGCAATGCGCCGGATTGGAATTTCCTTCCCCGGTTTACCATGCGATCAGCTCCTCATTGCAAAGCCAGGCTGTTGCGGATCGACTTCGATGAAAGCGAATAATCAGATATACTTACACCTGATTTTCGCACCGCATTCTGCCGTAGGGTAAGCAATTTGGCAAATCTATGAAAAATTTCGATTATACACTTCGTGTAAACGTAGTGTAAAACGGTGTATATTGAAATTGGTCGCATTATAGAGGACCAAAGACAGGAATATTGTCA
The DNA here is from genome assembly GCA_039030215.1 of Pseudomonadota bacterium. Classification (GTDB taxonomy): domain Bacteria; phylum Pseudomonadota; class Alphaproteobacteria; order Rhizobiales; family Rhizobiaceae; genus BOKV01. The sequence continues at coordinate 10,707 of JBCCEP010000021.1, read as the reverse complement.
CTTGGTTCCTCATGGCCAATTGAAATTGTTTAGCAGATCAAAGGACGACGGAAAGTATCTTGTCTACCTGGACGTTTTTGGTGGAGCTAGGCGGAATCGAACCGCCGACCTCTTGAATGCCATTCAAGCGCTCTCCCAACTGAGCTATAGCCCCGGCCTTGGAACCGGATGGAATGCGTTTAAGCGCACCGCGGCGAACGAAAGTAGTTTCGCTCTGCCGATCCAATGAAAGAGCTTCTACCGGGGGCTATCCCCCAAATCAAGCTCCAACTTATTGCCTGCGCGTCAGATTTCCTTTTCGTCTTCCACGTCGCCAATCACGTCAGAAAGATCATCGTCCTCGTCTTCATCCTCGAGAAACGCATCTTCGTCGGATTCGTCGTCATCATCGATCTCGATTTCGACATCGGGAATGTCGGGAATGACTTCTGACTCATCATCATCGTCATCATCAACATCCGCGTCTTCCTCGGCATCATCCAGGCTGATGATTTCCGGACCTTCAGCATCGAGGACTTCTTCTTCCTCTTCCTCTGCCGCAGCTTCCTGCTTGGCAGGTTCCTCAGCCTTGGGCGTTTCTTCCTTTTTCGGCTTAACCACATCCTTCTCCTCGAAAAACGACAGAGGATAGGATTTGCCGGAATAGGGTGAAACGATCGGATCCTTGTTCAGATCGTAAAATTTCTTGTTTGTCTCGGGACAGACACGTTTGGTGCCCAGCTTGTTTTTGTCCACTTGTGCTACCTCGGTTTTAAAAACGGGTCTCCATAGCCTCACCTTGAGCTGCTGTCAAAACCCAATTCACATCTTTGCCGGATACCGCAACTTATTTTTGCAGTCTCGGTCAAAGCTGGATGACGCAGAATATCAAACATGCTAACTAGCCGCGCGTTCCAGCGGAATATAGCCGCATAGTCAACCAATTTCGAAGTCTAATCCGATATGTCTCATACTGCGCCGGCAAAACCGGTTTCCGCTTCCCGCTCGACCACCCTGTCAGGTAATGCAAAGATTCCAGGTGACAAATCAATATCCCACCGTTCAATTCTACTTGGCGGGCTGGCATCGGGCCTGACGACAGTTACCGGCCTGCTGGAAGGCGAGGACGTCTTGCACTCCGTTGATGTCGCACGCGCGCTCGGTGCAGTCATCGATCGCGACTCAGATGGAGCCTGGCAGATTCGCGGAACCGGAAACGGCGCCTTGCTTGAACCGGAAAATCCCTTGCAATTCGGTAATTCGGGAACCGGCTGCCGCTTGTTCATGGGGTTATTGGGAACCTATGACTTTAATTCCACCTTCATTGGCGATCCTTCGCTTTCCAGTCGGCCCATGGCACGAATTCTCGATCCGCTGCGCCTAATGGGCTGTCAGGTCGTGGAATCATCACCTGGCGACCGCCTGCCCGTTACCATTCACGGTTCGCCCATGGCGACACCTGTTGAGTATCGCGTTCCCATGCCGTCTGCTCAGGTAAAATCCGCAGTTCTTTTGGCCGGCCTCAACACACCGGGGATAACCACTGTCATCGAGCCGGTAATGACCCGCGACCATACCGAGAAGATGCTCACTGGTTTCGGCGCATCATTGGAAGTCAATACCGATCAGGACGGCATTCGCCATATTCGCCTTGAAGGGCAGGGTCAGCTTGTCGGCCAGAAGATTGAAGTACCCTCCGATCCATCTTCTGCGGCGTTCATCATCGTAGCCGCGTTGATTGTGCCGGGTTCAAGGGTCGAAATTCCAGGTGTCCTGATGAATCCCACCCGAACCGGTCTTATCGCGACCCTGCTCGAAATGGGCGCTGATATCGCCATTGAAAACCGCAGGCTCTCCGGAGGAGAGGAAATCGCCGATCTCACAGTGACTTCAAGTGAGTTGAAAGGGATTCGGGTTCCCGGAGAGCGCTCCGCCTCTATGATTGACGAATATCCGATCCTGAGTGTTGCCGCCAGCTTTGCCGATGGACCAACTTATATGGAAGATGTCGGCGAATTGCGCGTCAAGGAGTCTGATCGTCTTGCTGCGGTTGCCCGCGGGCTGGAAGCCAACGGCGTGGAATGCGCCGAAGGCGAGGACTGGTTCGAGGTCAAGGGCCGGCCGGACGGCAAGGGTTACGGTGGCGGTACTGTCCAGACTCACCTTGATCACCGTATTGCCATGAGTTTCCTGGTTCTCGGCATGGCAAGCGAGAAATCCGTTACAGTCGATGACGGAAACCCGATCGCCACCAGCTTCCCGGAATTCATACCCCTGATGAAGCAATTGGGGGCAAGTTTCGGAGATCAAACATGATCATTGCCATAGATGGCCCGGCGGCTTCCGGCAAGGGTACTCTGGCGCGCCGCCTCGCCGACCAATTGGGTTTGCGGCATCTCGATACTGGCCTGACCTACCGGGCCGTCGGTAACGCGTTGTTGCAGGTCGGTCTGCCACTCGACAATGAGGAACTGGCTGCTGTCGCCGCAACCAATATCGATCTGGGCGCACTCGACCCTGCAATCTTGTCCGCGCACAAAATCGGCGAAGCCGCATCGAGGATTGCGGTGATGAGCCCGGTGCGTAGGATTTTGGTTTCCGCCCAGCGCAAATTTGCCGAGCAGCCCCCGGGCGCGGTGCTTGATGGCCGCGACATCGGTACCGTTGTCTGCCCAAACGCTGATGTGAAGCTCTTTGTAACCGCTTCTCCCGAGACGCGGGCAAGGCGCAGGCATGAGGAAATTTTGTCCAAAAATCGCGATGCAAGCTATGAGAATATCCTCTCCGATATCAGGCGCCGGGACGCCCGCGACATGGCCAGAAGCGATTCTCCCCTCAAACCGGCAGCAGATGCCCACTTGATCGATACGACATCTATGGATATAGAGACGGCATTCAGGACGGCACTGGCTTTCGTTGAAGAGGCAAAAACGGACTGAAAATTGAATGGCCAGGGGTGCTGCGGCTGATTTTCTGCGAGGAAAATGGTACGCAAGTACCCTTTTACGTTTTGGGAATTCATTACGTCACGAAGCTCAACGCGCTGGCTTTATTTGAAAATCGGGTCACTCCATGTCCTTTGCGCCGACCGGCATTGCCGGAAGCCCTGTGGGGCGGGATATGGAAATGGCTTAAACTCAACACCAACACTGGCGCTGGGGAATTCTGTAATGAACAGACCCCTCAGGAGTATAGATGAACACTGAAATGACGGGAATGAACCCAACCCGGGAAGATTTTGCTGCACTTCTCGAAGAATCCTTCATCACCCACGATGTGCTTGAAGGTGAAGTTGTAAAAGGCACGGTAACGGCGATTGAAAAGGATCTTGCCGTAATCGATGTCGGCCTCAAGGTAGAAGGCCGCGTACCGCTGAAGGAATTCGGCTTGAGCGCCAAGGATGGCGGACTGAAGCCAGGTGACGAAGTTGAGGTATTTGTCGAGCGCGTCGAAAATGCGATGGGCGAGGCAGTCCTGTCGCGCGAGAAAGCCCGCCGCGAGGAAAGCTGGACACGGCTGGAAGAGAAATTCGAGGCCGGTGAAAAGGTCGAAGGCGTGATCTTCAACCAGGTCAAGGGTGGCTTTACCGTCGATCTCGACGGCGCTGTTGCGTTCCTGCCGCGCAGCCAGGTGGATATTCGCCCGATCCGTGACGTCTCTCCGCTGATGAACAACCCCCAGCCCTTCCAGATTCTGAAGATGGATCGCCGCCGCGGCAATATTGTCGTTTCGCGCCGTTCCGTGCTGGAGGAAAGCCGTGCAGAACAGCGTTCGGAGATCGTCCAGAACCTCGAAGAGGGTCAGGTGGTCGAAGGTGTGGTCAAGAACGTCACCGACTATGGTGCATTCGTTGACCTGGGCGGCATAGACGGTCTCCTGCATGTGACCGACATGGCCTGGCGCAGGGTAAATCATCCAAACGAGATTTTGACGATTGGTCAGACCGTCAAGGTCCAGATCATCCGGGTCAACCAGGAAACCCATCGGATTTCGCTTGGCATGAAACAGCTTGAAAGCGACCCATGGGAGGAGATCGAATCGAAATATCCGATTGGCGCACAAGTTACCGGACGGGTTACAAACATCACCGATTACGGTGCCTTTGTAGAACTCGAGCCTGGAATTGAAGGCCTGATCCATGTTTCCGAAATGTCGTGGACCAAGAAAAATGTCCATCCGGGCAAGATCGTTTCCACTTCCCAGGAAGTCGAGGTCAAGGTATTGGAGGTCGATCCCTCGAAACGCCGCATCTCACTTGGGCTGAAACAGACCCTCGATAATCCTTGGGAGGCATTCGCTTCAACCCATCCGCAGGGAACCGAGGTCGAAGGCGAGGTCAAGAACAAGACAGAATTCGGATTGTTCATCGGCATGGAAGGCGACGTCGACGGCATGGTCCATCTGTCGGATCTCGACTGGAACCGCCCCGGCGAGGAAGCCATCGAAGACTACAACAAGGGCGACATGGTCAAGGCCGTTGTTCTTGATGTTGATGTCGAGAAGGAACGTATCTCGCTGGGCATCAAGCAGGTCGGTGGCGATCCGATGGCTGCAGCAGCCGAATCCGGCGCCATTCGCAAGGGTGCGGTCGTTACCTGTGAAGTTGTCGAGGTTAAGGACAACGGTCTCGAGGTGAAAATCGCCGACACCGACATCATGTCCTTCGTCAAGCGTGCCGATCTGTCCCGCGACCGGGACGAGCAGCGGCCAGAGCGCTTCTCCGTCGGCCAGAAAGTTGATGCGCGCGTTACCCAGTTCGACAAGAAGACACGCCGTGTCTCCGTGTCGATCAAGGCTCTGGAAATTGCCGAGGAAAAGGAAGCGGTTGCCCAATACGGTTCGACCGATTCCGGTGCTTCCCTTGGCGATATTCTGGGTGCAGCGCTCAAGGAACGCGAAAACGATTGATTTACCCTGTTTGCGGGTATCAATAAGAATAGACCCGCCGGCACGCCGGCGGGTTTTTTTAAGCCTTGTCGATGACACACCTACCTGCTACCGGATTAGGCAGAATCGGCAATTGCAAACTGGAACAGACTAATGTCCATGACCCCAGATCAGATAATTGACCGCAGACGCCTACGCAGAAAACTGACTTTCTGGCGCCTGGGTGCATTCATGCTCATGGTGGCATTCCTGACTGCGCTTTCCGCTGCCAGCGGTTTGTTCGACAATTTCTCCAGGAAAAGCTCTGATCACATTGCCCGGGTAAAGATATCAGGTTTCATCGGCAATAACCGCGAAATGGTTGAGCTGATGGAAGAACTGGGCAAGAAGAATTCCGTCAAGGCAGTACTTCTTGATGTTTCTTCGCCGGGCGGCTCGACCGTTGGTGGCGAGGCGATTTACGAGGCAGTGCGCAAGCTGACCGAGAAGAAACCGGTCGTGACAAGTGTGGGCACACTGGCCGCCTCTGCCGGATATATGGTTGCCTGTGGCAGCGACTACATCGTGGCCCACCGTTCCTCGCTTCTGGGTTCCATTGGCGTGTTGATCCAATATGGCGACGTTTCAAGACTGTTCGAAAAGCTCGGCGTGGAGGTAGATTCCGTCAAATCAAGCCCGCTCAAGGCCGAGCCGTCGCCGTTCAGTCCGGCGAGCGAGGAAGCCAGGCAGATGCTCGAAAATGTCGTCAACGATTCCTATGAGTGGTTCGTCAAAATTGTTGCCGAACGCCGTTCGCTGAGCCCGATCCGGGCGAGGCAAGTGTCCGACGGCAGTATCTTTACAGGCAGTCAAAGCGTTGAAAACGGCCTGATCGATGCGATCGGCAATGAAGATGATGCGCGCGACTGGCTGGTCGAGAACAAGGGTATCGAGAGCGGTCTGAAATTCGTCGAATGGAAAACCAAGAGCAGGCGCAGTTCGGGATTGCTTGAATCGCGAGCAATCTTGCAAATCTCGAAATGGTTCGGTTTTGACATCGATAACCAGGCTGCAGACCAATTGCGTGAGCTACTTCCCCGACCGCTGTTTCTTGACGGTTTGGTGTCGGTATTGCAAACTCCCTCAGATCACTAAAAAAGCGGGAACTCCAAATGATAAAATCTGAACTCGTCCAGGCAATTGCGGATAAGAATCCTCATTTATATCAACGGGATGTAGAAAACATCGTAAACGCCATATTTGACGAGATAACAGATGCCCTGTCTCGGGGGGATCGAGTGGAGCTCCGCGGCTTTGGAGCGTTTTCGGTAAAAAACCGGCCGCCACGCAATGGCCGTAACCCGCGAACCGGTGTCACGGTTCATGTCGAGGAAAAATGGGTACCTTTTTTCAAGACCGGCAAGGAACTGCGTGAGCGATTGAACGTCGACTGATTGAAAACACCAGATAGCGCTGGTGTGCAGGACAAATCATGCTGAAGAAGATAATCTGGCTGATTGTGGGAATACCCGTCGCCGTGGTGCTGATTGCAATGTCGGTTGCCAATCGCCAACCGGTGACCTTGCGGCTTGATCCCTTCAATGCTGCCGATCCGGCACTTGCAATTACCTTGCCTTTCTTTGTTTTCTTGTTCGCGGCTGCCTTGACCGGTGTCCTGGTGGGAGGATTTTTCGCCTGGCTGTCGCAGCATAAATTTCGCAAGCTGGCGAGGGACGAACATGTCCGGGCCAACAGGAAGGACCGGGAAGCTGTCGAACAGAAGGCGCGCGCAGATGCGCTGGCCCAGCAGTCGATTGCCGCAGCGGACGGGACGGACGCTTTCCCATTGATTGGCAAGACCGGTCGCGCCGCCTGATTTTTGGAAGATTTCACGCCATCAAATTACAGCACTTCGCCAACATCGCATTGCTGATCCGGAAGTAAAATGCGCAATAAAAAGCTGCAACCTGCCGCCGAGACCAGACTACGTGCCGCGCCGTCGGGAAAAAGGCTTCCCGAACAGGTTCCGATAATCCTGGAAACGCCCGCAGATGATGATTACGCCCTCATTGACAGCGGCAACGGATTGAAGCTGGAGCAATACGGCCCCTACAGGATCATCCGCCCCGAGGCACAGGCATTCTGGCAACCGGCACTGGGTGAAACCGACTGGCAGAATGTCGATGCCGTTTTTACCGGTGATACCGATGAGGAAGGAAAGGGCAGGTGGCGTTTCCCAGGTCCGCCACTGGGCGAGACCTGGCCGATGAAATGGGAAGGCCTGCATTATCATGGCCGGTTTACATCCTTTCGTCATGTCGGTGTTTTTCCCGAACAGGCCGCCCACTGGCGCTTCACCGAAGACAGAATTTCCAGGGCAAATCGCCCGGTAAAACTGCTCAACCTGTTTGGCTATACCGGACTAGCCTCGCTTGTTGGAGCGCGTGCCGGCGCGCACGTAACCCATGTCGACGCTTCGAAAAGGGCAGTCGCCTGGGCACGTGAAAACCAACAGATGAGCGGTTTGAGCGACAAGCCCATCAGATGGATCGTGGACGATGCCGTCAAATTCTGTGAACGCGAAGTACGGCGTGGCAATCATTATGACGCGATTTTGCTGGATCCGCCGAAATATGGCCGCGGACCCAAGGGCGAAGTCTGGCAATTATTCGAGGACCTGCCGCATCTGCTCGATGTGACTGCACAATTGTTGAGCGACCGTCCGCTGTTTGTTGTCCTGACCGCCTATTCCATCCGCTCGTCGTTTTTTGCCACCCATGAACTCTGCCAGGAAGTATTTGGTGACAGGGGCGGCACGCTGGAATCCGGCGAACTGGTGATTCTTTCGCAAACGGGTGATCGTCGGCTCTCCACTTCCCTGTTTACCAGGTGGATTGCGCCATGAGCCGCGACACACCCGTAACTCCGGGACAGGTCAAGGAGATCACCGCCTTTTCCAATCCGGTAATCAAGGATATCCGCGCGCTTGCTCTCAAGAAAAACCGCGATGCCTCTTCCCGGTTTGTCGCGGAGGGCCTCAAACTGCTCACCGACGCGCTGGAAGGTGGCTGGACCATCCATATTGTCATCTATGCAAAACAGATTGCCGACAATCCCAAGGTTCAGGCGGCGGCATCACGGGCGAGGGTCAAAGGCGCGCTTATCATTGAGACCAGCGAAAAACTGCTTTCGGGAATAACCCGGCGTGACAATCCGCAAATGGTGGTTTCAGTCATCGGCCAGCGCTGGCAACCGGTCGAATCCATTGCACCAGACGCCGACGATATGTGGATCGCGCTCGACCGCGTCCGCGATCCCGGCAATCTGGGTACCATAATCCGCACCGCTGATTGTGCAGGGGCCAGCGGTATCTTGCTGATTGGCGAGACAACCGATCCCTGGAGCATGGAGGCGGTACGCGCAAGCATGGGTTCGATTTTTCACGTTCCCGTCGCCCACGCCGACGAAGGTGATTTCCTTGAATGGCGCAAATCCTGGCCCGGCATTGTTGTTGGTACCCATCTTGATGGCGAAACCGACTATCGGTCGCTTGATCCCGAAGATCAGCCCGTATTATTGCTGATGGGAAACGAACAACAGGGATTGCCTGAAACCTTGACGCAAATATGTGACCATCTCTGCCAAATACCCATGGCCGGACAGGCAGATTCGTTGAACCTTGCAGTCGCGACCGGCATCATGACCTTCGAGTTGCGCAGGCACGCCCTGCAATTCGCAAGCCCGGCAGGAGCGACTTCTTGACAAGAACCGTCAATTTAATCCTGGTGGGGATCGCCATTTTTCTCGATCAGGCGTCCAAATACTGGGTCGAGACCAGCCTGCCACTGCAAGAGCGGGTTCCCGTCCTGCCATTCCTCGATCTTTATCGCACCTACAATACCGGCATTGCCTTTTCCATGTTGTCCTTCCTGAGCGACTGGGTCCTCGCCCTGCTCACGATCTGCATCGTGGCCTTCGTATTGTGGCTCTGGAGCCAGACGAGCCGCGATCGCAAGCTGACCCATATCGGATTTGCACTGATCGTCGGTGGGGCGCTTGGAAATCTGATTGACAGGACAATGCTGGGCCATGTCATCGACTTCATTCTGGTCCATCACGGTTCCTGGTCATTTGCGGTCTTCAATCTTGCCGATAGTTTCATTAGTGTGGGTGCGGGGTTCGTAATTCTCGACGAGTTGCTTGAGATGAAAAGAAACGCCAAGAACAAGGCAGCAAAACCGGATTAACCTGGAATCAAATTCCACCCTTTGGAGGAAATTCATGGCCGAAAGCTTTCGTGCAATTCTCGTTTCACGCGACGAGAACAAGAAGCAATCCGTCGACATCACGCAATTGACCGACGCCGATCTGATGGATGGCGATGTCACGATCGCCGTTGAGGCAACCACGGTAAACTACAAGGACGGACTGGCGATCACCGGCAAGAGCCCGGTTGTCAGGCATTGGCCCATGGTTCCGGGCGTCGATCTGGCGGGAACCGTGATTGAATGTGACAGCGGCGCCTTCAAGCCGGGCGACAAGGTCCTGCTGAACGGTTGGGGCGTAGGCGAAGTCCATTGGGGAGCGTTCGCCGGCAAGGCAAGATTGAATTCCGACTGGCTGATACCGCTTCCCGACAGCTTGACCGCCCAGCAGGCGATGGGGATCGGGACAGCAGGATACACAGCAATGCTGTCGGTAATGGCGCTGGAACGCCACGGTTTGACCGCGAAATCAGGTCCGGTGGTGGTCACCGGTGCCAATGGCGGCGTTGGCAGTGTTGCAGTTTCCATTCTGGCAAAGCTTGGCTGGGAGGTGATCGCATCGACCGGCCGCACCAGTGAAGCCGATTTCCTCAAAGGCCTTGGCGCTTCCGAAATCATCGACCGTGCCGAACTGTCCGAACCCGGCCGTCCGCTGGGTAAGGAGCGCTGGGTCGCAGGGGTTGATTCCGTTGGCAGCCATACGCTTGCAAACCTTCTGGCCCAGACTTCCTATGGTGGTGCGATTGCCGCCTGCGGGCTGGCACAGGGTTTCGATCTTCCGGCAACCGTCATGCCGTTCATCCTGCGAGGCGTATCGCTCCTGGGAATTGATTCGGTGAATGCCCCGAAGGAATTGCGGATGGAGGCCTGGAAGCGGATCACAACCGATCTGGATCTTGAAAAACTCGAAGCGCTGACGACAACGATCGGTTTTGACGACATCATCCCGACCGCACACGACATCATCGACGGCAAGGTACGTGGCCGTGTGATCGTCGACATGGCTGATTAATCCGTTTTCAGGGGAGGAATACATGACAGGTCATGTGCTTGCGATTGACCAGGGGACAACATCATCCCGGGCCATCATGTTTGCCGATCAGGCAAATATCCAGACGGTCGCCCAGCGCGAATTTACCCAGCATTTTCCGCAATCGGGCTGGGTCGAACATGACGCGATGGAGATCCTGGACACTGTTCTCAGCACCGTTCGCGAGGTGATTGAAAAAAGCGGTGAGGGGTCTCCCCCCGCAGCAATCGGCATTACCAATCAGCGTGAAACGACGATCATTTGGGACCGCGAAACCGGCAAGCCGATCCATAATGCCATTGTCTGGCAGGACCGGCGAACCGCACCATTTTGCGAGCAATTGCGCGCTGATGGCCTCGATACGCTTTTTACCGAGCGCACAGGCTTGCTGCTCGATCCCTATTTCTCGGGAACCAAGATCCGCTGGCTGCTTGACAATGTCGAAGGGGCAAGGGCAGCCGCAGAGGCTGGCAAGCTCGCCTTCGGGACGGTCGATACCTTTCTGATCTGGCATCTCACCAGCGACAATCGGCATGTAACCGATGCGACCAATGCCAGCCGCACCCT
>JBCCEP010000020.1:0-20409 GCA_039030215.1 Pseudomonadota bacterium | reverse complement strand
ATATACCAGGGAAGCCTACAAGACCGGTCTGAAGCTTGAAGAGGAACTGGGTATCAATCCCTACAAGGTCGGGCAAATTGGGTCGACCGATGCACATACTGCAATGGCTGCGGTCGAAGAGGACAATTTCTTCGGCAAGCATTCCGGAGTTGAGCCCGAGCCCAATCGCTGGGAACATATTGTAATCGAAGCGCCCGATCCTGATCTGACGATTTATGGCTGGAAACAGGCTTCTGGCGGTTATGCAGCCGTTTGGGCAACGGAAAATACAAGAGAGGCCATCTTCGACGCATTGGAGCGCCGGGAAGTATATGGGACCACCGGTTCGCGGATGACGGTGCGGTTCTTCGGTGGGTGGGATTTTGCCGAAGAGGATGCGGCGTCTCGCTTGCCGGCTGATATCGGATATGCCAAGGGTGTGCCGATGGGTGGCAATCTACCTGACCGTACTGGCGATGGCTCGCCAACGTTTTTGGTTGCGGCTTTGAAGGACCCCTATAGCGGTAATCTGGACAGGGTTCAGGTGATCAAGGGCTGGCTGAATGCTGACGGGTCACGCGGCGAAAAAGTATATGATGTCGCCTGGAGTGGTGATCGTGAACCGGACGCAAATGGCAAGGTGCCATCTGTCGGTTCAACGGTGGATGTCGCCAATGCCACCTGGACCAATACAATTGGCGCGCCGGAATTGATCGCCTATTGGGAAGACCCGGATTTTGATCCGGAACAAAGGGCATTTTACTATGTCCGCGTCATTGAAATTCCGACGCCACGCTGGACAGCCTATGAGGCCAAAAGGTTCAATGTGGAAATGGATGATGATGTGCCTATGACAACAACAGAGCGGGCCTATACCTCTCCCATCTGGTATACCCCTGAAGGCTAATCAGTTTCGGAAGTGCGATTTGAAATGAACAGGCGGTCCTTTGGGGCCGCCTTTTTACTATGTCCAAGGGTTAGCAGTTGGCGCGCGGTGCATTTCTCGCTGAGGAAATCGATGAAGGCGCGAACCTTTGGGGCCAGGAATTTTCGACTGGGATATAATATCTGCAATTGAAGGGGAGCTATCTCGAAGTCCTCCAATATCGGGACCAACGTACCATCAGCAAGTTCTGCTTCACATGCCATTTGTGGAAGGCGGGTAATCCCAAATCCGGAATGTGCCAGGGCGGCTTCCATGCTGGCGCTGTTGCATCTTAGTTTGGGTGACACTGTCGCGGGAACCGTTTTCCTGTTTCTGAGATAGTTCCAGGTATTGGCGACCCCGGGCCGGTGAAAATCGATCAATATGTGGCTTGCCAGATCCCCCGGCGTTTTGGGTGTGCCATACCGTTCAAGATATGCCGGTGAGGCGACCGTCAATTGTCTGGTCTGCATTAGTGGTCTTGCTATGAAATCAACATCCTTCAATTGGCCGGTTCGGACGACCAGATCAAAGCCTTCCGCAACAAGATCGACATATCGGTCGCTGACCTCGATATCGAGCAATACATCAGGGTATCTGAGGGCAAATTCGGGAATCCACTGGTTCAGGCATGCGTCACCGAACATTACCGGCGCAGATATTTTCAGATGTCCGGCCGGATCGTCCCTCGCGTCCAGTAGTTGGGATTGGGCAGATTGCGCATCATCGACGACCCGCCTGCATTTCTCATAGAATGTCAGGCCAGCTTCCGTCAGGCTGACCTTCCTAGTGGTCCGGTTGAGCAATCGTGTTGCAAGCCTCTCTTCGAGGCGCGCTACTTCCTTGCTGACATGGGATGTGGTGTGGCGCAATTCTGCTGCTGCTGCAGTGAAACTGCCCTTCTCTGCCACAGCGCAGAACACGATGATTCCATCAAAAAGTTTATTGTCCATATGGATATAATTACAGACAATTTGATTGTATAACAGCGAATCTGTTGATAATTTTGCAATTAAATCAAATAATGGCTTGCTTGCCGCCGATCGGACTAGATGCCGATGCGATCACGCAACCGGTAGTAAAGAATTGACGGGGCAAGGAACCAGGGACGGCCGTGATAGAACGGTATTGTCGGGAACCGAAGTTCATCAAACGGCGTTTCGCCATCGGCTTTATCTGCAACCTGCTTTCCTATTTTCATGCCGAGATAGCTCGCCATGCCGACGCCGGAGCCGCAATAGCCACCTGCGTAGTAAATTCCATCATCATTGCCGGTATGCATCAAGGTATCGAATGTGAAGGCGACTACACCACCCCAGGTGTGGGAAATTCGAAAATCGGATAATTCCGGAAACAAGGCCTTCAAGTCACGGAGTAATATTGGCCCGCTTTTCAGCGGATCGACTTCCGACAAGGATACGCGTCCGCCAAACAGAATCCGGCGACGGTCAGGCGAGGGACGGTAATAATAGACAGTCTTTCGGGTATCCGTAATCGCGCGGTCGGTCGGAAACAGTTCGGACATGAGCGCTTCGGGAATTTCCTCAGTTGCGATGATGTAGGAGCCGATCGGTATCAGTCGACGCTGAATATGGGGCGTCAGGCCGGTCGTGTAGCCATTGGTTGCCACCACAATTTTATTGGCATTGATTTTTCCCTTCGAAGTCGAAATCGTGAAACCGTCCGGATTCCGGTCAATATTGGTCGCCCGGCAAAAGCCTACGGTTTGAGCACCTTGTGCCCGGGCGATTTTCAGCAGTCCGGCGTGATATTTGGCAGGATCAATCGTCGCATAGCGTGGAAATACGATCCCGCCGAAGTAAGCCTCCGTTTTCAATTGGTCATGTTGTTGTGATTTCGGAACCATATAGGCTCCGGATGAGAATTCAGGCTCGGCTACTTCGCAATTACGGGCCAGCTGTTCATATTGTCTGGCCGAATGCGCCCCATGGAACCGGCCTGCATCGGAAAAGTCGCAATCTATCTTGTTGGTGTTCACGAAGGTCGAGACGAATTTGAGAGAGGCCTCGCCCTCGCGTTTGATCGCGAGTGCAAGTTTCTCGCCATATTTGTTCTTGAGTTCTGGGTAGGTCGGCTTGATGCAGGTCGAGATCTGCCCACCATTGCGGGTGCTGCAGCCGAATCCCAGATTTTCCGCATCTATCACAATCGTGTCCAGGCCAGCAGCCACGGCCTGTATGGCAGCGTGGAGGCCGGTGTAACCTGCACCGATGATCAAGACATCGCATTTCCCGGGAAGTTCATCTTCTGTTTCTGAAGACAAAGGCGCGCCATCCCACCAATAGGGTTCGGACTTGAAGCCTGGGATATAGTCGCGATCTGAACTCAAATATTATGTTCCCTTGTGATGTTCGAGAATTATGTCAGAGGCTTTCTCCGCAACCATGATCACAGGTGCGTTTGTGTTGGCAGACGTTATGGTAGGGAAGACTGAAGCATCAACGACGCGCAAATTCGAAATCCCGTGTACGCTTAGATTAGGGTCAACTACCCCTGTCTTGGCATCCATGCTCATTTTGCAGGTGCTTACGGGGTGAAAAATTGTTCCCGCCCGGTTTCTGATATCCTCCAAAATCTGGTCTTCAGTCTGCACCTTGGGGCCAGGTAGCATTTCCTCTTCGATTATTTTAGCAAGGGCTGGTGCTGCAGCCAGTTTCCGAAGGAACTTAGCGGCGTCGATCATGTCTGCAAGGTCTTCATTAGTTGACAGATAGTTGGGATGAATCGCAGGCGGCTGATCTGGATCGGAAGACTTGATTTCTATTTTGCCACGGCTGGTGGGCCGTGTCGGTTGGGCGCCCACAATGATGCCCGGAAACGGATCGGGACTGAGCAACGGTCTGATGCCGACAGGGATTTTTGTGTAGCTGACTGGTGAAAAATACAGCTGAATATTTGGTCGCTTGAGGTCGCTGCGCGTTCTGTGAAAGCCGCCGCCCTGGTTTATGCCGAGGGAAAGGGGACCTCGGCGCCGCAGAATGTAATTCAGGCCGTGCCAGATTTTGCCGGTCAATGGGCGTAGTTGCTCGTTCAAGGTGGGGACATTGACCCGATAGACATTGTCTATGCACAGATGGTCCTGAAGATTGTTTCCAACCTCGCCAAGATCGTGGATGATTTCGATACCTTGATCAGCCAGCAATTTGCCTGGGCCAATACCGGATAGCTGAAGCAGTTGTGGTGAGTTAACTGCCCCGGCTGAGAGAATTACCTCTCGAGATGCAGTCGCCTTCTTCAGTCGTCCTTGCTGCTGATACTCGATTCCGACGGCTTTTTTGCCCTCAAAAAGTACTCGGCGGGTATGCGCGTTTTTCTCGATTTGTATATTAGGCCGCCGCCGCGCCGGGTGCAGATAGGCGCGTGCTGCTGACATCCGAAAACCGTTCCTGACTGTGTTTTGATATAATCCGACACCTTCCTGCTTTGATCCATTCAGGTCGGCGCAATGTCTCAGGCCGCATTCAGTGCCCGCGCGGATGAAGCGATCACAAAGTGGATGCAGATCCCTGTCCATCGTCTGGACGTGCAGGGGCCCATCTCCACCGCGCAGGTCGTCGGGACCCTGATCATTGGTTTCTGCTTTCTTGAAATATGGAAGTACGTCACGCCAGGCCCAGCCCTTGTTTCCAAGGGCGTGCCAGTCATCAAAGTCTCCCGGCAGGCCACGCATATAGACCATTGCATTGATCGAACTTGAGCCTCCCAGGACCTTGCCGCGTGGCCAATAGGATTTTCTTCCTGCGAGTGCCGGTTCCGGCTCGGTATTATATCTCCAGTTAATCCGGTCATCGTGAAACGCCTTGCCGTAGCCAATCGGCATCCATATCCAGAAGTTCAGATCGGATCCGCCGGCCTCCACGACGAGGACCTTGTATTTACCGTTTTCAGTGAGACGATTTGCAAGAACACAACCGGCCGAACCTGCGCCCACGATTATGAAATCATAGGTATCCACCGCGTTCAGGCTTCCGACTTGTCGCGCTGGGCAATTATTGAAAGTAGTGCCAGCAGGGCCGATCCGACCATCAGGAAGAAGGACACGGCATTCAATACGGGGGTGCTGCCTACCTTTACCATCCGGTCATACATTGTGATCGTAAGTGGCGCTTCTGACCCGACGAGAAACAGCGTCGTGTTAAAATTCTCAAAGGAAACCAGAAATGAAACAATTCCCGCAGCAAACATGGCCGGGAACAGGAACGGCAGCGTAACCGTGCGCAGAACCCGAATTCTCGATGCACCCAGGTTAAAGGCGGCTTCCTCCATGGTTTCATCAAATTTCTTCAGCCTGGCAGTGATGACGAGTGACGTTATGGTGGTCACAAATGAAAACTGGCCGAGCACCACGAGAAAAATCCCAGGCCGTAACATGGCCAAGTCAATGTCAAAGGCGTTTTCCATACTGTTGGCCAATGAACTTGCCAATACCAGGATCGAGATACCGAGGATTACGCCAGGAATAACAAGCGGTATCACCATCAGAATGTAGAAGAGGTTCTTTGCGGGAAAATTACCCCTGACAAAGAGAAATGCGTTGCAGGTTCCTACAAACACCGACAACATTGAGACCATGACCGCGATAATCGTCGAGTAATATAGTCCTCTCAGCAATCGGCGGTCATGAAACATGCCAAGCTGTGGTTCGGTATCGTTAAAGAACCAATTCAGTGTGAAACCGCGCCAGGGCAGGGTGGGGAATAGAGAATCATTGAATGCGAACAATCCAGCTGCCAGTAGCGGGGCCGCCAGAAAAATGAAAAACGCCAAGACGTATAGGCGATACCCAAAAAGAAAAGCGGGATTTTTTCTTTGAGCCATCCCGTGATCCTAACTTTTTGCCACGGTCGTGGACAAAGTCTGACCTGACAGCTTCAAGCCAAGCCATACTACGACCGATGTGAAAGCCAATAACAGGAATCCGAACGCAGCACCGGATTCCCAATTGTAACGCGTAATGAACTGATCGTAGATCTGTTCGGTGAACCAGCTCGAATTCTTGCCGCCCAGCAAGATTGGAGTAAGGTAGCTTCCCGCAGTCAGCATGAAAACAACAATGCAGCCGGCTACAATTCCCGGCATTGCATAGGGAATTATGATCCGGCGCAATACAGTTGGTCCATTGCCACCCAAATTGTAACCTGCCTCGATCATGGCGTTGTCCATGCCATCAAGTGTCGAGACGAGCGGTACGATCATGAACAAAATCACGGTGTAAACCAGCCCGATTACCACAGTGACATCATTGTAAAGGAACTCAATCGGCTGATTTATCAGACCGGCCCAAAGCAAGGTGCTTGAAATAACACCGGTTTCACGCAAGAGCAGGATCCAACCGAATGCGCGTATCAGATCGCTTACCCAGAGCGGTATAAGGCAAAGCAGGAAAAGTGCTCCGCGGGTTCGATTTCCGGCGATTTTCGCAATATAATAGGCAATTGGAAAACCAATCAAAAGCGCGAGTGCAGTCACCAAAAGCGACATCATTCCCGTACGTAGCAAGGTGTTCCAGTAAATCGGCTCATTGATGAAATCGATGTAATTTGTCAGTCCGTATTCATATACGCGCGGGGCCACTTTTTCGCGTAGGGACAGAATGACCATGCCGATATGCGGCAGTATGATCAACAACACGATCCAGAGTGCAAAAGGTGTAAACAGCAGGATCAGGGAAAGGCGTCGTATGTCTTTCTGCAATTTTCGTATCCTGATCAGCTGACAAAACACATGGTTTGTTCGGACGCCCAGTTTAGAATTACATCGTCGCCGGGCTGCATGTCCTGTGTTCCGCCGGTAAGTATCACTTCCGCTTCCACAAGGTCTCCGGATTTATCGCGGACCAAAACCCTGCTGTTTGCGCCATTAAACAACAGGCTCTCAACATTTCCGGAGATAACATTCCTGGCTGAGGTGTCGCCAGATTTGGCCTTCCTGCTCGATTTCTCGGCGGTAATATGCTCCGGGCGGACAAAGGCCGTGACATGGTCGCCCTGCGAAAATTTACCTGTGCCTCGAGCAGCGCCCGCAACCTGCCGGCCAGTTTCTGTTGTCAGTTTTACTGTGGGACCAGAGGAGGAAGTCACCTTTCCGGACCACCGATTGGTATCCCCAACAAAGCCGGCGACAAACGCAGTTGAGGGATCGTGATACAGGCTTTGAGGTGTGCCAATCTGCTCAAACTTGCCGGAGTTCATGACGGCGACATTATCCGACATCACCAGGGCTTCGGATTGGTCATGTGTAATATAGAGAAATGTCGTCTGAAACTGATGCTGTAACAGCTTCAACTCGATCTTCATTGCTTCGCGCAGCTTAAGATCAAGCGCACCCAGCGGTTCGTCCAACAGCAATACGTCAGGTTCGAGCACCATGCATCTTGCAATGGCGATTCTTTGTTTCTGTCCGCCGGACAGTTGATGTATCTCGCGATTTGCAACATCGGGTAACGCGATGCGCTCCAAAACGTCGTTTACCTTGGTATCGATTTGATTGGTCGGTGTTCCGCCGCACCGCAATCCATAGGCGATATTCTCAAATACGTTCATCATCGGGAATAGCGCAAGATGTTGAAATACCATCTTAACGTTGCGCTTATTGGGTGGTGTATTGACGACAGAATTCCCCTTGATGCGAATATCGCCGGAATCAGGATGTTCAAATCCGGCGATCATCCGCATCAGTGTTGTCTTGCCGCAACCAGAGGGTCCGAGAATCGAAAAAAATGAACCTTTCGGGATCGTTAGCGATACATTGTCTACCGCCTGGACCGGGCCGAAACTCTTGGAAACTGACATGCATTCCAAGTCATGCTCAGCCACGTTATTCATTGAGTGATCCCTGCCAGTTTGGGTGTGCGAGACGCGCCAATTTCCTTGTTTGAGATTGGCGCGACCCGTCAGTCTTGTATCTATGTATTATCCGCCTGTGGCCGCCTTGATCTTTTCGAGCGCTTTTCCTTCCATGTCCTCAACACCTGGAGGGATATTCGCAAAGAACTTCAGGTTTTCTATATCTGAGTCCGAAAACGCGGCATTTACCGCCGCTTTCTTGTCGTCAGGAAGCAGATCCTTTCCGCCATTGACGGCAGCAATTGCTCCGGTACTGGCAGACATCAGCTTGACGATTTCTGGCTGCATCACAAAGTTTATCCACTTATAGGCGGCATCGTCAGCTTCAGCCTTTCTGGGAAGCGCGAACGTATCGATCCAGGCAAGCGCACCTGTTTCGGGTGGGATAAACACGATGTTATCATTTTCTCCAAACAGCTTGTAAGCCGTTGAATCCCAAGTCTCCGAGGCGACGATTTCACCAGACAACATCATGGCTGACAAATCATCTCCGCCCTTCCAGTAAGCTTTGATATTGTCCTTACATTCAATCAGCTTGTCTGTGACCTGATCGAGAATTTGCTGGTATTTGTCCAGATCTGAATATGCGGCAAATGGATCTTCACCCATTGCGAATGCGGTACCGAGCAAAATGGTGCGTTTCAGGCGCATCGACGTCTTGCCCTTGTATTTTGGATCGCAAAGATCATCCCAGCCTGCAAATTCCGGTGCCTTGGTCTTGTCGGCCATAAGTCCAGACGTTCCCCACTGATGTGGAACGGCGTATACTTCACCTTCTATTGTGGTATTTGCCTTTACGCCATCAAGCAGAGGTGCGGACATATTTGACGTGTCGATCTTGGAAAGGTCGAGTGGCTTGTAAATATCATATTCAAGTTGGGCAGCATAAATCCGGTCGTGGCTTGGCTGAGCCAGATCAAATCCTGCGCCACCGGTTGCCCGTAATTTGGCTATCATTTCCTCATTGTTTGAGAATGTAACCTCAACATTGATGTCGGGATACTTTTCTTCGAACATCTTGATTATGTTATCTGGAGCGTATGACCCCCACGTCAGTAGCCTTAATGTTTCCGCCTTTGCAGGAACGGCGGCAACCAATATGCCTGCAGCAAACAAGGCCGCAACGGTCGATTTGATTTTCATGTTGATTACTCCCTAATATTCACCCTCTGCCGACAGTCGAATGTGCAGCAAGGGCAAAAGTCTATCGGCTCATTGGACTGGCGATCATATCCATTCTAGATATTTTTCCAGTCCAATTTTCAAAGATGTCACGGCAAATATCCGCAATCATCCCGACCCCTTTGTTGATTTCAGTTTTGTTTGTGGCACCATAGCCAATCACAAAGCCGTTTAGTGCCACGGGGCTAAGGCAGTACTTTGTAATCGGTGCCAGGATAATTGCCTTTTGTGAAGCGAGATTGACAAACTCCATCTCGTCACAAGGTTGCCTGAACAATCCAATTGTGTGGAACCCGCTGGATGCCGGCAAGATGTCGATATGGGACGAAATTGCCCGGGATGCGTCAAGTAGTGCGTTATGGCGTTGTTTGTACAAGGCACGCATCGAACGGATATGCGTTGCAAAATGTCCTTCATCCATAAAGTCAGCAACAATGGACTGGGTAGCGGTTGGTACGCCGCTAAGTGCGGACTCGGCGATTATCTTCGTCATTTCGACCAGACTTTGCGGTAACAGGATGAAGCCTAGTCTCAGCGATGGAAACAACGATTTTGAGAAGGTACCGACATAGATCACCCGGTCAGATGTATCGATGCTTTTCAAGGTCGGTTGTGGCTGATTGCCGTAGAAGAAGTCTCCGTCATAATCATCTTCCACAATCAGTGCATTTGAATTTTCTGCTGCCGAGAGCAGATCAAGCCTGCGGGCGAAACTCATTACACGGCCAAGCGGTTGTTGATGGGAAGGTGTGACAAATACCAATTTGAACACTGGAGACTTTGCCATTCCATCAGAAACGGAGAGTCCCTGTTCATCAATCGAAACGGGAACAAGACTTGCCCCACGGGAGATGAATGCGTTTCTTGCACCAATTGCCCCGGGGTTTTCAAACCATACCTTGTCACCCTGTTCCAGCAGCAAGTCACCAATCAACGAAAAGGCCTGTTGTGCACCGCCGACGATGAGAACCTGTTCTGGATCGCATTGAATACCGCGGCTTGCATTAAGGTGGGCACAAATTGCTGACCGCAACCTTGGTAATCCAAAAGTCTCCCCATAACTCAAGCTGGCATCGCGTTCGATGCGCCAGTGGCGTGCAGACAATCGCGCCCACTGGGCCATCGGAAATTCATCAAGCGCTGGCAGGCCGGTTATAAATGCCTGGGTCCGGCTTGGAAGACGGTCCCGGCTGGCAAAGTGTTTCGAGGCGCGAAGACTTGCGCCGGAAAATGTTGGCGTTGCGGAATGTTGCCCGGATTTCTTGAGCGGGCGCTTCTTTTGGGCAACCTTTGCCAAATCCATGCTGACGAATGTCCCTGCGCCAACCCGTGATTCCAGCAGGCCTTCCGATATCAACCGATCAAGTGCCTCAACGACTGTTGTGCGCGAAACGCCAAGTTCGGTCGCAAGCGTCCTGCTGGCGGGCATTCTTTCGCCGCCATGCACGCCACCTGATAATATTACATCACGAAGACCGATATAGAGTTGAACGCTGATCTTGCGATCGGAATCACGATTGATCCTGATTGAGGATAGAATGGCGCCGGCCTTTGATTTCATGGGTGCAAGCCTCACAAATTGGACTGGATAAATTGCCAGATTGGACCTTATCGCAAGACCAATTTCTAAAATAGCTTGAAATCGCCACGAAGGAAATTTTCTGCGGACCAGCCATGAAAATCGAGAAGATTGATACATTTGCCACAAGGGATGTCTGTTTTGTACGCGTCACTTCTGAAGACGGAAAAACAGGCTGGGGGCAGACTGCACCTTATCATGCAGACATAAGCGCGCTTGTCCTGCATCGTCAGATTGCGCCCCATTCGATTGGAATGGATGTGGATGACATTGACGCCATTATCGATCTCATCCCAGAACGCGAGCACAAATTCCCGGGATCGTATATTTTCAGGGCGATCGGCGGCTTGGAGACTGCTCTTCTGGATCTGCAGGGTAAGGTTCAGGGGAAGCCGGTCTGTAAATTGCTTGGCGGTACACCCGGCAGGCTGCGCGCCTACGCCTCCTCTATGAAGCGCGATATCACGCCTGGCGACGAGGCGGAACGTTTCAAGCGCCTTGCCGATGAAAGAGGATTTGACGCTTTCAAGTTCAGGATTGGTGCCGAGGTCGGCAGAGGCAAAGATGAATGGCCGGGCCGGACAGAGGATATTGTATCGACGGTCAGCAAAACGATGGGAGACGGTGTCTCTTTGCTGGTTGATGCCAATTCCTGCTTCGCGCCTGAGCAGGCTATCGAAATTGGCAAAATGCTTGAGGATAACGGGATTTGTCATTTCGAGGAGCCGTGCCCCTATTGGGAATATGAGCAGACAAAGCTTGTCACAGAAGCGTTGGACATTGATGTAACCGGCGGCGAACAGGATTGTGAGTTGCCAGGTTGGCGGCGAATGATCGAGATGCGTGCGGTTGATATTGTCCAGCCGGATGTTTGTTATCTGGGCGGAATGACCAGAACGATGCGAGTTGCCGCAATGGCTGATTCTGCTGGTTTAAAATGCACGCCCCACAGCGCCAATCTCTCCATGGTGACCCTGTTCACCATGCATTTGCTTAGAGCTATTCCCAATGCAGGTAACTACCTCGAGTATTCGATCGAGGAAGCGGACTACTATCCGTGGCAGTACGGCTTGTTCACCCATAATCCTTTCGAAGTCGAAGATGGCCAAGTGGAAGTGACCGATGCACCTGGATGGGGAGTGGAGGTGAGTGACAAATGGCTTGAGAATTCAGATCATATCGAAAGTACAAGAGATTGAGATGGCGCATTCAACAGAGATAATGATCGAAGAATACAAGAAGACCGGAATCATAACCGATTTGCCGATCGGCCATTTTATCGACGGACAGATCGTGCCCGGGCATTCAGGTCAGAAAATGGCCAGTTTTGATCCCGGCAACGCAGAAGTATTTGCCGAATTTGCGTCGGGCGACGAAAGCGACATTGAAGCTGCGGTGACCAGTGCAGAAGCTGCATTTCCGGTCTGGCGCGACACGGCGCCGGCCGATAGGGGTCGCATCTTACTGGAGGCAAGTCGGTTAATTCTCGCCAACCTGGATCGTTTTGCAATCGTGGAGTGCATAGACTCCGGTAAACCGCTCACGGAAGCCAGAGGCGATGTTGCCGGCGCCGCGCGTTGCTTTGAATATTATGCCGGTGCCTGTGACAAGCTCGAAGGAAATACATTTCCATTAGCCAGCAACTATCTGGGATACTCTACTTATGAACCGATCGGTGTGACAGCCCATATAATTCCCTGGAATTATCCGATTTCGACAACTGCCAGGGGCATCGCACCAGCACTGGCTGCTGGCTGTACCGCTGTCGTAAAGCCCGCCGAACAGACGCCATTTACTGCACTTTTATTGGCTGAAATTCTGACGGCAGCCGGACTACCCAGCGGTGTTTGCAATGTGGTGACCGGGACTGGCAAGAAGGCCGGCGCGCCGCTTGTTGCCCACCGGCGGATCGATCACATTACCTTTACGGGTTCTGTTGCAACTGGCACAGATGTCATGAAGTCGGCGGCAGAAAACATAACCCGTCTTGTCTTGGAACTGGGCGGCAAGTCTCCAATTATTGTTCTGGATGATTGCAACATTGACCAAGCGGTTGATGGCGTGATGGGAGCGATTTTCGAGAATGCAGGACAAATCTGTTCGGCCGGTTCGCGCTTGATTGTTGAAAAATCCATTCACGACATACTTCTGGAAAGACTGAGCGCACGTGCTGCCGAACTGACCTTGGGCCATGGCCTGTTCGATCCGGGAATGGGGCCGGTAAATTCCGAACAACAGCTGAACCGGATCTCCGGATTTGTCGACAGGGCACGTGAACGCGGCGCGGAGATGATTGTCGGAGGAAACAAGTCTGTAGATGAGCAAACCGGTAAGGGCTGGTTTTTTGAGCCGACCATCGTAGCAGACCGGCCATTGGATGACGAACTGGTTCAAGAAGAAATCTTCGGTCCGGTCCTGACGGTGCAAGTAGCAGATGATCGCGAACATGCCGTGACCTTGGCCAATGGCACAAAATACGGCCTGGTCGCCGGTATTTACACGAGTGATTTTTCGACAGCCCATGCCATGGCGCGTAGTATTAATGCTGGCCAAATCTACCTGAACGAATACTTTGCCGGCGGAATTGAAGTGCCATTTGGCGGTGAGAAGTTTTCTGGGTTTGGTCGCGAAAAAGGTATGGACGGTTTGAAAAGCTACTGCACGGTCAAAAGCATTGCTGCAAGGATTTAAGGCAGGCAATACGGTTTCGACGGGTCTCGATACGATCTGTCATTGAACACTGTGTTTTCCCGATTGGCGGTTTACGTCTTGTGAGGCCGATAATACTTATTTCGCAACCAAGCTAATAATCAGGGTTTGGGACAGGCCTTGCATGAACTCGACAGGAGCCGGTTATGAGAAAGCTGCAATCGCAAGCGGTGCACCATATCACCTTGATGGGTGCGGACCGCAAAACCTCGATAGATTTCTGGGAAGGTGTCCTGGGAATGCCCTTCATATTTGAACAGCCTAATCTAGACCAGGCGTCGGAAAGCCATCTCTATTTTGATCCAGGAGATGGACGGCTGATCACGGTCTTTACCAATGAAGATCGTGCGGTAGATTCCAGTCGGACTGCAACCGATCCGGGTTGCGTCCACCATATTGCGTTCAGCGTATCACAGGCGACATTCTCGCAATTGGTCGAACGCCTGGATGATCGCGGTATCAAGCACAGTGGTCCGAAAGATCGTGGATTTATGGACTCTATCTACTTTCAGGATCCACTCGGATTGTTGATCGAGCTAGCGTCCTATCGGTTTGAACCGCCACAGGGTTGCACGCATGCCCAGGTCTTGCTGGAGGCGCACAAACTGCGCGTCGCCAATGGTGATTACAACATCAAGGATGTTCATCTGGCCGACGCCATTGAAATCCTGACCGAACGAAACCGGGATTCACTTTCCGAGGACCGATCTGCGAAGAACCCTTATTAATTCGCGCCAATTCGCGTCGTTGTTGGAAGTCCATCGAAAATATGCAACAGAATTGCTGGTTGACCCCTAGCAACTGCAATACAGCGAATTCCCATGGCGCAAACCATCTGGTTAAGAGCAGAATCCAAGGAGGATGAGCGGCGGACACCGATTGTGCCGGATGATGCCCGGCTGTTGTGTGATGCCGGGTTTGAAGTAGTGGTTGAACGATCCGAGCAACGCATCATTCCTGTTGAAGCTTATGAAGTCGCCGGTTGCCGGATCGTTGACGCGGGAAGCTGGCCTTTTGCTCCGGCAGATTGCTTTATCCTCGGGATCAAGGAACTGCCTGTCGATGATGAGCCCTTGCGCCATCGCCATATCTATTTCGGGCATGTCTACAAGGATCAGCAAGGCTGGCGGCAGATTCTTGGCCGGTTTGCGGAAGGAAGGGGGCAGCTGCTTGATCTTGAATGTCTTGTCGATAATGAAGGCAGGCGGATTGCAGCATTCGGCTATTGGGCAGGCTATGCCGGTGCTGCTGTTTCAATTGCAGCGTGGTGCGGGCAACAAACCGAAAAAAGGCCGCCTTTGGGCCGCTTGAGTGCCTATGAATCAAAAGATCTGTTGATCTCGGAATTGCGTGGTTCGCTGGAACAGGTCGAAGAAAAACCAACCATGATCGTGATCGGAGCCAAGGGCCGAAGCGGGTCCGGTGCCGTCGATTTGGGTGAATCACTGGATATTCCCGTTACCCAATGGGATCTGGCCGAGACAAGCTCCGGCGGCCCATTTCCAGAGATATTACAGCATGATCTATTCATAAACTGTGTGTTGGCTGCACCTGGATGTCCGAAATTCGTCGAGAAGCACGACATTCCCGGTCCAAACCGCAAATTGTCGGTCATTGGCGATGTCAGTTGCGATCCGCTCAGCCCGTATAATCCGATCCCGATCTATCACCAGGTTACGACGTTCAACTATCCGCTCGTTCGAGTCTGGGAGAAGCCGATGCTGGATATCGTCGCTATTGACCATTTGCCCAGTCTACTGCCGCTTGAATCAAGCATTGACTATTCGCGTCAATTATTGCCGGCGCTCCTGTCACTGGATGCACCTACAGAAGGCGTTTGGGGCAGGGCGCTCGAACAATTTCAGAAGAATATCAAACGGCTATAGCCAGTCAGCCAGGCCATCTGGTCAATGCTGGTTTTTGATTGATTGTCTTGCGGCATTCTCGAAGTCTGCGGCAGCCATATCGGAGTGTTCATCCAATCCGATCATCGCGCACAGATCGGGCGAAATGGTAAATGTGTCGAGACCATTGGCAAGAAGTGTTTCCAACTGTGCGACGTTTCGAATGCTCGCAACCAGTATGCGAAGCTGCGGATTTTGTTGGCTGACCTTAAGCATCGCGCCAAGCCGGCTGTCAGCGTCCATGCCTGATTCCAGCATGCGGCCGTAATAGGGTGCCACGTAATCCAGGTTCATTGCTGCTGCCAATGCCGTCTGGTGTGCGGTGTAGCATGCGGTCAGGGTTATCCTGATGTTTGAGCGCTTCAATTCACCGGCTGCTTCAAGGCCGTTTCTGGTTGCCGGTATTTTCACAGTCATGTTTTCCCAAAGCCCGGCGATTTCGCGGCCATTTCCGATCAGTTGATCGGTCTCCTCTCCCCAGGACTGAAATTGAAGTTCCGACAGGCCGATTTCGCTGGCTGCCGAGGCCAGTTTTTGCGCGGTATCGATTTTTACCGGCAGTCCTGCGCGTTGCAAGATGAGCGGATTTGTAGTCGCTCCGTACAGCCAACCCCGCTTTTCATGCAAACGCCAAATATCCGGATCGGCGCTGTCAACGAAGAAACGCAAACCGCGCGCTGTCATTGCGCCAGTGCCTCTTCAACTTCCGCAAGGGTGGGTAGATCAGCGCCGCGTCTCGAGCAGGTAATTGCAGCTGCACCAATAGCAAATTCCAGCATTTTTTCGAGGTCCACACCGGCTGCAACATCGACACCCGTCGCTCCGTGTACTCCAAGCCAGTACAGGCATGACGCCTGGAAAGTGTCACCCGCTCCCACGGTGTCGACGATTGTAACCGGCACACCCTGCATCCTGTGAGATGTTCCGTCGGCAGAAAACGCGTAGGCGCCGTCGCCTCCCAGGGTTACACAAACTAGCTGTGCACCCCGCGAAATACAGTCTTGGGCAAATTTATCAGGATCTGAATTTTCGTAGAGCAAATCGAGGTCCTCATCGCTCGCCTTCACGAAATGGGCCTTGGAGGAGAAAGCGACAACTTTCGTCCTCCAAATGTCCATGTCCGGTTCGATTGATGGCCGAATATTCGGGTCGTAGGAGATGATTTGCGATGCAGCGTTTGCGGAAACCAACGCTTCAAGACTGGAGGCGGTTGGCTCGGTTGCCGTGGTGTAGGAACCAACGTGGATGACGTTCAAGGTTTCTGGCAATTTTTCCGGCAATTCATGCAATTCAATCGAACGATCAGCGGTACCATTCGTATAGAAGGCGTAGTCTGGAACTCCTTCATTGTTGGTCTCGATGACGGCAAGGGTACTGTTTCGATCGCTGGAGATAAGGTAGCTCGTATCAATATTGTTGTGGGCAAGAAACTGCTCGATACGCCGACCAAAAAGATCGTTCGAGTTCTTTGCAAAATATCCAGTAGGGACCCCCAAACGGGCCAGCCCGAGTGCCACGTTTAATGGGGAGCCCCCAACTGTTCCTGCAAGGTTGATCTCGCCTGGACTTTCATTTGGTTGGACAAACAGGTCAAACAGCGTATCGCCGCAACTTAGATATTCGATGGACACAAGCCGGTTCTTTCCGAAGTAGGTTTCAGGCTGAAAGAACTGGGAATGCCATTTTCCAAATCAGCATGCAAGCTTGTCGAACCCGCCAGCATTGATTAGAGCGGGGTGAAGCCGGGTTCCGGCCAGTTGTACAAATCAAATTGATATTGCTCAGGCGACGTCGCGAATCTTCGCCGGCAGATTTTCCTTCTTTCCCGGCGTGCTTTTCCAGCCATCCGCATTGTTTGCGATAAAGGTAGGTACGTCGGCTTCTTTCATCGGTTTTGCAAAATAGTATCCCTGCAATTGCTGGCAATTGATTGTCCGAAGAAAGGCGACCTGGCTTTCGGATTCGACTCCTTCAGCGCTGATTGTGAGATTCAAAGTCTTGCCAAGTCCGGCAATCATTTGAAGTATTGCCTGCGCTGTATGGTCTTCATCGGCAGACCGGATGAATGACTGATCAATCTTGATTTTATCAAATGGATAATTGACGATATAGGAGAGGCTGGAGAAACCGGTGCCGAAGTCATCGAGTGCAACCGTGACTCCAAGCTCCCTTAACTCATTGAGCATTCGAAGCGCCTCCTGGCTGCCGGTCATCAGCAGGCTTTCGGTGATTTCCAGTTCCAGCCGTTGTGGAGGAAGGCCGACTTCTTCCAGCGCCTTCCTGGCGTAATTGACGATATCAGCGCCAATGAAGTGATGGGCGGATATGTTGACCGCGACGACAACATGCTCCGGCCATGCCAATGCAGCCTTGCAGGCCTGGCGAATGGCCCAGACGCCAAGTTCCTGAACCATGGAAGACTGCTCGGCGATGGGAATGAACTCACTTGGAGAAATCTGCCCGCGCACGGGATGATTCCAGCGTATTAAAGCTTCCATACCGGTCGTCTTGCCATCTTCGGCCGAACATTGTGGTTGATAGAGAAGCTCAAATTCCTGCCGGTCGATGGCGCCGCGTAATTCCTGCTCCAGCAATCGTTTTTCGCGTTGTTCCTCGTCCATCTGATTTTCGAAGAACCGGTGCTGACCTCTTCCCCCCGATTTTGCACGGTATAGAGCAAGATCGGCATTGCTCAGCAATTGGATCGGATTGGTTCCATGAATCGGAGCAAGCGCGATACCGATGCTGGCTCCGATCTTGTAGCGCTCATTGTCTATTTCATAGGGCTTGCTGACAGAACCTATGATCCGGTCAGCAAGACCAGCAATCATCCTGGGATTGCAGTCGGCATTCAATAATATTCCGAATTCGTCCCCTCCAAGACGCGCGACAATATCATGATCGCGTACACAACGATGGATTCTCCTTGCTGCCTCAACCAACAGCAAATCACCAACCAGATGGCCCCTGGTATCGTTGATGAGCTTGAACCGGTCCAGATCCAGGAACATGATTGCAAATCTCGAACCGTCGCGTTCCAGAGACCTGGTCGATTGCTCCAGGGCCTTGTTGAAGCTTGCGCGATTTAACAGCCCAGTGAGCGCATCGCAGTGGGCCAGTTTCTCAATTTCGGCATCAGCCGTTTTCTGCCGGGTGATATCCTTGCCGACACCAATATAGCCGCCGTAGTTTCCGTCGCTGTCGATGTTCGGTTTCCCGCTGATACTCAACCATCGATGATAGCCGGTGCTGCACAATAGAATATGCATGTTCTTGATCAGGCTACGGCTTTCGATTTTTGCCGCCACTCTGTCGACCGTCTGCTGATCGGGGCAGAGCCTGTACAACAATTGCAGGAATGACACAGAATCCAGTGCACCGTCAGAAATGTGGAGCAGTTTTCTCAAGCCGTGCGAGGTGCGTCCCAATTCTCCGTTGGCATTCATCTCCCAGAGCCAGTCGTTTGCATTTTGCTCATACTCATGCAGCAGCATCTCGATTTCGTTTTTCTGATCGCGGATGGTTGCCTGAGTGATGATCTGGCGTGCCAGATCCCGGGTGGACCGGATGGAGATCAGCCCCATCGTCAGAACAAAGGCCAATACGAGAATTGTTGCGGTCAATTTGGGAAAATTTCCCGAATAGATGAAAATCCCCGCTATCGCGCCGGTAACCGCTGGAAAAGAAAAGGATATTACGGCCTGAGGTAATGCGGCAAACGCGAATCCAGTAGAGTAAAGGATTCCGATTGTTCCAATCGTGCCGAGGAGTTTGAATTCCGGATCAGCATGCGAAAATGCAAATATTGGGAGTACGGCGAACATCATGCCGAGTGCGCCGGTGTAACCGCATATCCTGTCGACGCTTACTGCATTTTTGTCATCTTGTTTCTTTTCGCGGTTTTGGTTCCAAATCTCCAATCCAAAAAGATGCACGAATGACAGCGCCATCGTCCAAATTGCGATCGGCGCATAGTTTCCGTCTTCGACGAAGAAAACTATGAGCAGCGCAACGAGGAGTATCGATCCGGCAATAATGGACGGGATGATGCGCGTGGCGGAGTTTATCTGGATGCGAGCGAGCTCTGAGCGCCGTGCCTGATTGAGGCCATCGACACCGATTGATTTTTCTACAAATGAATTTGCCGCCTTGAATAGCAAGATTTCGCTAACCTCTTGTTCCCGTCGGACACCCTAGTTCAGCAAGGTTAATGAAGGTTCGGGGCAGAAGGCTGCGGCTGTAATTTTTCGATTATGATTAAGTGTTTCCTAACCTGGCGGTCAGGAGCATTTCACCAGGTATATGGATGATGTTTCAAGAAGCGTCCCGAACACCGGTTCAGTTCTCTGTTGCTTCCCTAACGTCATGTTTCAATTGATCCACGGTCGTAGGACTTGCAACCTGGCATTGCCTACTGGTGCGTAAAAGTGGTGTATTTCTAGCGATTTAGTGTTCCCCGAAGCCAATTTGCACGATTAAAGTATAAAGCGCCGAATCATCAAGGAAAGGGTAGACGGCAGTCAGGAAATTGGGCGGAGAAAACAGTCGGAATCTATTGAATTCCAGGACAGGATTCTGGAAGGCCGTTTCTTTTTTGCTTTTTTTCGTGACCTGGATTGCCCTGGCTGCCGATGCGGACGCCCAGGATAATTTTCCCGGCACAACGATCACCGGCAATAGTGGTTCCCTGACTTCCTCCAATTCCGGGGCTTCCGGGGAGAGTGGAGAGCCGACGACCTATGGCGGTGGGCAGCTTGAGACAATTTGGTATAGCTGGACCGCACCTTCCGACGGCCTGTTCGTCGTTGAAACCTGCAGCACGACGCAGACGAATTATGACACAACGCTTAAAACCTATACCGGGACTGCGGTAAACGCTCTGACCACCATTGCGCAGAATGATGATGCGTGTGCAATGGCCACCAATCCGACCTATGCCAGCCGCAATTCGTTTCTTGCCACTTCGGGTACGACCTATCGCATCCAGGTCGGCGGTTACGCCAATAATGACGGCAACTTCCTGCTCACCTGGAATTTCACACCGGGTGCTACTGTTTCAGGGGATGATTTTCCCGGAATTACAATTTCCGGCACATCCGGATCAGCAACCGGCAGCAATATCGGTGCAACCGGAGAAAGCGGCGAACCAACGACTTTTGGCGGCGGTTCGCTCAATACGATTTGGTATAGCTGGACGGCACCCGCCAATGGCAGCGTCACCTTTGAGACCTGCTCCACCACTCAGACGACGTTCGACACTACGCT
>JBCCEP010000019.1:0-21231 GCA_039030215.1 Pseudomonadota bacterium | reverse complement strand
CTTGCTGATCCGATTGGCGTGTGAGCTATAGCCAGCTATTGTTTGAGAGGTGACATCCAAGAGAATAGGGCATCTTGCGGTTATAAGGACTGACCTTCGGCCACTTTATTCCCGCCTGGCGGCAACGGATCCAGAAATCCGGCATGATGTACAACATGCGTGCGCCGGTCATCAGCGGATTGAAAAAGGCTGGCGGAAACAGGATATCGCGCCCCTTGCTTGTTGCCACATGATTAGCGACTGCCTCGTTGAAAGGCAGGTAGGTGCGGTTCCCGGTTTCCTTTATGCGAGCGGCCTTCGCGACACCACCCATTGCCAGTATCGCGGTTTTGGGTAACTCATCTTCCCTGAATGTTACCAGCTCTTCCTGGTCCCAGTAATTGCGAACCAATTTGAGATAGGCGGCAAGTACGGGATGGCCTGGCTTCGATCCGAACAGGGAATTGCAGGCAATGACCGGCGATCGCCACATTTGCGGCCATCCGAGAAAGGGCGGAAATATGTTGCGCAGGGTTCCAAAAAATTCATAGCGTTCGACGAGATCGTCAATGCTGGCATAGTTGTCGTAATCAAAGTCCACATAAACACCGCCAAACTGGTACAATATTTCGGCGCGCAACAGATCCGATTTCTGCCCCCAGCAGCTTGCGCGTTCGAACAGATCGCTAGTTCCAAACTCGAAATCATTTATTCGTTCATCGTCCCAAAGCTGGAATTCCCAGTCGGGATGGCGGTCGCGCCAGGTTCTGGAAAGTGCCTGAAGTTTATCCGGCACTGGTCCGCCCAACCAAATCTGGTGGAAGACCTTGGGAATTGCCGGCTTGGCCTTTGCCTTGATCTGGTCCGGCTTTATCGCGTCATATCTGGCCCCGAGCTTGCCAAGAAATTCCGAATTCTCGTCAGTAAGCAAAGCGCCCAGCACACCATCCATTTCCAGCGCCTGCTCAAATTGCGGCCAGGCATTTTCTGTCATGTTGTTGATTCCTCGCCAGACCCGGTCGCATTACCCGAACGCTATTATCCTTGATGCGTCAATGATTGATTGCGCAAGAATTCCTGAAAATAGGTTGATTTCGTCTCGCGTCCAGAAGGTAACGGAAGGTTTGTTATCGGCACAATTCAGAACAGAAGCTTAACAGTTAGACAAGCGAAAGGGGGGCAGGAACAATTCAAATTTTACCGTTCTTGCTGACGGTAAATAAAGACTTTTCACAGATGTTGACGGCTACCCCATGACACCACCCAGGACGCCATCATGCTTGCAAAGTTTTTTTCATCCCAAAGTGGAAATTTCGCGATAACCGCTGCTTTGGCAGTTATTCCCATTTTCGGTGCTGCGGCACTCGGGCTCGACTACTCCCGCATCAATCGTCTTCACTCTGATCTACAGATTGCCACTGACAGTGCAGCGCTGGCAGCCGCCAAAGAAGGAATGAGCAATAAAGACAAGGCGGAGACCGCAGCCAATGAAATGTTTGCCGCCAATATCCGAGAATATGACTATCTGAACCCGGTAATTCACGATTTCAAAATTTCCAGCGAAGATGTCACTGTAACCGCTACCGCAAAGATTGATCTTGTGTTCGGGGCATTTGTGGGACGGCCCTATATGGACGTTGCGGCTGAAGCCCATGTGACGCTTCAATCCGATGAGAAGTACGAAATTGTCCTGGTGCTCGATAATACCTATTCGATGAAGGGCAAGAAGATTCAGGATCTGGAAGTCGCGGCCGACACGCTGGTCGGGTTGCTCGAGGCAAAGTCCAACGCGGATATCAAAATGGGAATTGTTCCGTTTTCGCGCTATGTAAATGTTGGCCTAAGTAACAAGGGTCAATCCTGGCTTTATGTGCCCGATGAGTCTTCCTCGACCCAGAACGTCTGTTACAACAAGCGGGATGTGATCTCCAAGACCAATTGCCGGACCGAAACCCGAACCCGACTTCGTGACGGCGTTACTGAATATTACGAGAAAAATATCTGTGACTACGAATATGGCGAGCCTTATCAGGTGTGCCGAGACCAGACCAGACGCGAGAAATGGTATGGCTGCGTCGGATCCCGCAACTACCCTTACAATGTCAAAGCCGATTATGTTGACCAGAAGATTCCTGGATTGCTGAATGTCAGATGTGGACGCGAGATAACGGCACTAACCGCCAATTTCAACACGATCAGTGCCGAATTGAAGCGGATGTCGGTCAATGATGAAACATACCTGCCGGCCGGATTTATCTGGGGCCGCAGACTACTCAGTAGTAATCTGCCTTATTCGGAAGCGAAGCCGGCCGCGAATGATATCAAGAAGATCATGATTGTCATGACCGACGGTGAAACGACAACTTCGCCAACCTATCCGTATCACAAGGGAAAGGACACGGTTCGCTCGGATGAATTGATGATGGAAATTTGCCAGGCCGCCAAGATTGATGACGGGATCAGGATCATTACCGTCAAGGCAGTTGATTCGGTTCAAAACGTCAAAACCAGCGGAAATGGCGACAATTTCCTCAATTGTGCCACCAGCCCGGAAGATGCGTTCCTTGTGGACGACACCGACAAGCTGAAGGAAGTGTTCGAGGAGATTGCCCAGAAGATCGCGCCCATTCGCCTTGCGATGTAGCGATCCGAGTGTCCGAATACCCTACCTGCGCCGATAGATGGTCATGACGACTCCATTGGCGCAGGGGGCGGATTTGATCAACGTCAATTCTGCCGGATTAGTGCGTTTTTCAAAAAGGCGTTTTCCCGACCCGCATATGACCGGAAATGTCCAAAGCCGAAACTCGTCAATTAAGGCCTGGTCGAGAAGATACTGGATCAACTCCCAGCTTCCGTGAATCTGGAGCAGTGGCCCATCTTCAGTTTTTAGCCGTGAAACCTGTTCGCCAATATTACCGGATATTGCCTTGGAATTTTCCCAGGAAAAGTCGGAAAGCGTGGATGTCGCTACATATTTTGTGGCTGCGTTCATCATCCGGGCAACAGGGTCTTCATCGACTTCAGGCCAATGGCCGGCAAATAGTTCGTAGGTCTTGCGCCCAAACAGCATGTCATAGGGTTCGGCCATTGCTTCCTGACGGACCTGTTCCATCACACCATCCCAATAGGGCGCTGCCCAGCCACCCTTGTCAAAACCTTCCGAGCGATCTTCATCCGGCATGCTAGGGGCCTGCATCACGCCATCAAGCGAAACAAAAGTCAGTATTGCCAAATCCCTCATGCGATGCTCTTCCTCTGCAGGAAACTCTCAAGGTTCGTCAGCGTTCCTTCCCAGCCATCCGCATGAACTGTGCAGGCGAGGTCGGTCGGGATGCCTTCATGGATAACGGTTACTTCGGTTGCTTCTCTTCTATCTACAAAGCGGAAAGTGACCCGCATTGGAATGTTCTCTAGCGGATCAGGTGCCTGCCAGGTCCAGCTCATGACAATTTGAGAAGATTGATCAATCTGTTCAAAGATGCCGCCAACGGCCGGTTTCCTGCCATCGGGCAGGGACCATAGCAGTTTGAAATGCCCTCCGGGAACGAAGTTAAACTCCAGTACTTCCACTACAATGTCCCTTGCTGGTGAGAACCATTGCGCGATGGCATTTGCTTGCGTGAATGCGTCGAATATCCGGGAACGAGGAGCCTGAATTTTACGTCGAACGATCAGGGGTATAGGATCATCAGTCATCATGATTTGTCTCCTGATGTTCCTCCAGTACAAAGTCCTCAAGCTGGCTCAGCGTGCCTGCCCAGAATTCCCGATGCCTTGCGATCCAATCTTCAGCCTCATGCAAAGGCGCGGCCTCCAAATGGAACCGGTGAACCCTTCCGTCGATCTCGCGGCGTATAAGTCCGGCGGTTTCAAGCACTTTCAAGTGTTTTGAGATTGTCGGCTGGGCGACCTTGAAGGGCGCCTGCAGTTCACCGGCAGACATTGCACCCTTGTTTGCGAGCATGGAGATCATCTTGCGGCGTGTACCGTCACCCAGGGCATGAAAAGCACGGTCCAGCGGTGTCTGATAATTAATAGCCATATGGCTATATAAATTGACTATGTTCACGATGTCAATTGGAGAAGACCCGAGCAGCATGACTGATGCGTCGCGTTTGGCTTATTAGAATGCCAACGCATTTGATCTTTGCCGCGAGCGATAATAATAAAGAGCGCTCGCGCCGATCCACGGATTTGAGTATAAGAATATCGGAATGCAGATCGACATCGCCAAAAGCGTTCTTCCCCGTCGCCAAACTGTCTGCAATTCAGGCAAAAGCCAAACCAAAAGAGTATACCGATGACGCGTAAAATTTCGGCCATAACCGCTCGCCTGTTTCACATTCCCCTGGCGGAGGTTCTGGTTGACGCAAAGCATGGCGACCACCATCACTTCGAACTTGTTACCGCAACCGTGCATCTGGAGGATGGCAGCGAAGGGACCGGGTATACCTATACCGGCGGCAAGGGCGGCCATGCGATCAAGGCCATGATCGACCATGATCTTGCTCCCTTCCTGATCGGCAAGGATGGTGCGGCGATCGAGGAATTGTATGACGCCATGCAGTGGCATGTTCATTATGTAGCGCGTGGCGGGATTGCCTCGTTTGCAATCTCCGCGGTCGACATCGCGCTTTGGGATTTGCGCGGCAAGCATGGCGATATGCCTTTGTGGAAAATGGCCGGCGGGGCTGGCCAATCATGTCGCGCCTATTGCGGAGGAATCGATCTCAATTTCGAACTGCCAAAGCTCCTGAACAATATTCGTGGCTATCTGGATGCCGGCTTCAACGGTGTGAAGATCAAGATCGGGAAGCCGGATCTGGCAGAAGATATTGAGCGGGTTGCTGCTGTTCGTGAGCTGATCGGGCCGGATATCGCGTTCATGGTAGATGCGAATTATTCGATGACGGTAGAACAGGCGATCGATGCCTCAAATTCCTTCAAACCGTTTGATCTGGTGTGGTTTGAAGAACCGATCATTCCGGATGACTATAGCGGTTTCGGGAAGATTGCAGAAGCAACTGGCATGCCCCTGGCCATGGGAGAGAACCTTCACACCATCCACGAATTCGAGATGGCTTTTGAGTTGTCGCAGCTGAGTTATATTCAGCCGGATTCGTCAAATTGCGGTGGCATTACCGGCTTCCTGCAGGTTGCGGAAATGTCCCGCAAGTATGGATTGCCGGTATGCAGTCACGGAATGCAGGAATTGCATGTCAGCCTGTTGTCGGGCCAATCAAATTCCGGCTGGCTGGAAGTGCATTCCTTCCCGATCGATCAGTATACAATGTGTCCATTAAAGGTTGAAAACGCGCTGGCCGTTGCGCCCGATAATCCCGGCATCGGTGTGACATTTGACTGGAACAAGTTAGAACGAACCAACATTTTAGAAGACTGAAGGGCTTGTCATGACATCGAGATCAGCAGTTTATCGCGGAAACAAATCATTTTCGCTGGAGCAGAAAAACGTCGCGGCTCCGGGCGCAGGTGAAGTTCAGATCCAAGTAGCCTATTGCGGTATTTGCGGTACGGATTTGCATATCTACCTCGGTCACATGGATCAACGCGTCGGGTTTGAGCGCACCATTGGTCATGAAATGTCGGGTGTGATTTCGGCGATCGGGGAGGGAGTTTCCGGGCTCTCTGTCGGTCAGCATGTGGTCGTGCGCCCGCTTGATCACTGCGGCGTCTGTCCCGCCTGTATTGCAGGGCATGAACACATTTGTCACAATTTGAAGTTCATCGGGATTGATACGGAAGGGGCGTTTCAGGAGTTTTGGAATGTACCTGCTCACACAATCCATACCTTGCCGGATGATCTGGACCTGGCGCATGCAGCCCTTATCGAGCCCTTGGCAGTGGCCTGCCATGATGTCGAGCGTGGCCAGGTCGCGAAGGGTGAGGATGTGCTGGTGATTGGCGGCGGGCCGATCGGCATGCTCGTGGCCCTGGTTGCCCGCAATGCGGGGGGGAATGTGGTCATCTCGGAGATCAATGAGAACCGGCTTGCCTATGCTGAGAAACTCGGATTTGCAACCGCCAATCCGCTTGAAACAGATGTCGCCAAGCTGATGAATGAACGAACCGGCGGTAAGGGCGCTGATGTAGTGTTCGAGGTTTCCGGCAGCCAGCCCGGCGTTGATCTGATGACCGCTGCCGCGGCCACCCGTGGGCGGATTGTGATGGTCGCCATCCATGCAACGAAACCGCAAATTGACATGTTCCAATTCTTCTGGCGAGAGCTGGAACTATTCGGGGCGCGGGTTTATCGGCCTGAAGATTACGACGTGGCGATGCGATTGCTGGCTGAAGGCATTGTCGATTGCGACAGTTTCATCACCGACATTCAACCGCTGGATGATATCCAAAGCGCATTTGAGACGCTCACGTCCAATCCCAATGCGATGAAATCAATGATTAAGGTCTCCGGAGAATTGGCATGAACGTATTAAAATCCTTTGATCTGACCGGAAAAACTGCCCTTGTAACCGGATCCCGGCGGGGTATCGGGCGTGGGATGGCAGAGGCGCTTGCCGAGGCAGGTGCCGACATCATCGGGGTCAGCGCTTCGATGGAATCCGATGGCGGTGCGCTCGGTGAGACAGTAAGGGCCAGTGGGCGCAATTTTTCAGGATATCAGTGTGATTTTGGCGATCGGGCGGCAGTGCATGGATTTGCTGATCAGGTGCGCTCGGACCATTCGCAGATCGACATCCTCGTCAATAATGCCGGCACGATCATGCGTAAGCCTGCCGCCGACCATGAAGACGAGTTGTGGGACGTGGTCATCGAGATCAACCTGTCAGCGCAGTTTGTGTTGACCAGGGAAATCGGCAAACCGATGGTCGAGCGCGGCAGCGGCAAGATCATCTTTACCGCTTCGCTTTTGACCTTTCAGGGCGGGATTACGGTGCCTGGCTACTCAGCGTCGAAAGGCGGTATTGGTCAGTTGACGAAGGCGTTTGCCAATGAGTGGGCGCCCAAGGGCGTGAACGTCAATGCAATTGCGCCTGGCTATATCGAAACCGACAATACCGAGGCGCTTCGTAACGATACGGCCCGGTATAAAGCCATTCTTGAGCGAATTCCGGCTGGACGCTGGGGTAATCCTGACGACTTCAAGGGGCCTGCGGTGTTCCTGGCGTCAGCAGCATCAGACTACGTCCATGGTGAAATCCTGGTGGTGGACGGCGGCTGGATGGGCCGCTAATCTGGCAGCTAGCAGCCGGTTCAGGTGCTCAGTTCAAGCTCTTTTTTGAGACGCTCGTTTTCTGATCTCAGACGGGCCATCTCATCACGCAAGGGCGCAAGCTGGGGTTCCAGTTCCTCAAGGGTCACGCGTTGTGGAATGTGTTGTGGGCAGTTCCAATCGAGCGCCTCAATCGTGATGACGACTGCCCGTTCGGGCAGGCCACGATAGGTCGGATCCTTGAGTTTGGTCATGAGAAGCGGGTCTTCTCCTGAATCGATCAGTTTGGCACGGCCCCATATCTTCAAGCGACGGCGATTGGGATAATCCATCAAGATCATTGCAATCCTGTCGTTTTCCTTGAGGTTGCCTGCGCTCAGATATTGCCGGTTTCCACGAAAATCGGCATATGCAATTGTCTTGTCGTCGAGCACCTTGAGGAAGCCTGCCGGACCGCCCCGGAACTGTACATATGGCCAGCCAGTTTCTGAGACGGTTGCCTGGTAAAAGCCGTCTCGTGCTGACACGAATTCGGTTTCGGCAGGACCAAGGCGATCGTCCCGCTCGGCTTCGGGCAACAGGAATTTCGAGTATGCCTCAGCCGAACCCTGTTGTTCCTGAACGGCCAGTACAGATGGTGTGAAGCCGATTTCAGCGAAAGCGCGAGCCATGATCTTCCTCGTTTGGTGTAGCAGAAGAGTGTCTGATGAAGATAGTTTATTTCTTTATTTGTTAGAATAATCATTTTCCTGAAGATATTATTCCGATATATTGAATAGTTGATGGACAAGTTTCAAGCGATTCAGGTTTTTGTCAAAGTTGCCGACTGTCAGTCATTTGCGGGTGCTGCGCGAGAGATGGGGATGTCGCCACCTGCCGTGACGCGGTCGGTCTCGATGCTGGAGGAGGCGCTTGGTACGCGGTTGTTTGTCCGCACCACGCGGGTAACCAGACTTACCGACAGTGGCAGGCGGTTTTTGGCCGATAGCAAGCGCATTCTTGCCGATCTACAGGAAGCGGAAGCGGCTGCAATCGGATCGCATGCTGAACCTCAGGGTGAATTGCGGATTACGGCTCCGGTATTGTTCGGCCGCATGTATGTGACACCGATACTGGGTGAGTTCCTAAACCTTTATCCAAGGGTTCAGGCGAATACCCTATATCTTGATCGGAATGTAAGCCTGATTGATGAAGCGATTGATGTCGCCATTCGAATTGGTGAACTGGCAGATTCATCGCTGACCGCGATCCGATGCGGATCGGTAAGACCGGTGATGTTCGGAGCGCCGGACTATTTCGAAAACCATGGAATTCCGGACCATCCTGATGAACTGTTACGGCATGTGCTTGTCCAGTCGACAGCAGTTGCCGTTTCCAATGAGTGGATGTTTTCCGAAAATGGAAAACGACGGACAATCAGAATTGAACCGCGCATTCGGATGAATACGAACGATGCGGTTATTGAAATGGTAGTTCGGGGGTGGGGGCTTTCGCGACTCTTCTCCTATCAAGTCGCGCCGCTTCTTGCCGGGGGCAGCCTGCAGACAATCCTGGAAGCGTTTGAATTGCCTCCCCTTCCGATCCATGTGGTTCATCAGGAAGGGCGCATGGTCTCGGCAAGGACACGAAAATTCGTTGATTTCATCGTTGAGCGTCTGCGCGCCGACATTCACCTCAACTGAATGGTCCAATTTGCGTCTTGGCAATGGCTTACGGTCTTCATAGATGAGCAAAGCTTGACATGGTGTTTCCTGTTAACTTACCCGTGGCCAGCATTCCTAGACGACAAGAGGCGCCGAGATCGAAATGCTTCGTGAACAAATGGCCAAGCTGGTCAACAATCCCAGGTTTGAACAAGCAATTATCGCGCTGATCGTGATCAATGCGATTACGCTCGGTCTAGAAACCAGTCCGAGTGTAATGGCAAAGATCGGTCCAATATTATTGATGTTGGACAGTGTGATCCTGACGGTATTTGTCATCGAACTTGTAATGAGAATGTACGTTGATTTTCGAGGGTTTTGGCGCGATCCGTGGCGGATATTCGATTTTATCGTTGTGGGTGTGGCGCTGGTTCCCTCAGCCGGCGCATTCTCGGTTCTACGGGCTTTCCGGATTTTGCGGATACTGCGGCTGGTCTCAAATATTGAGGCGATCCGGCGGGTTGTGACGGGCCTGCTGCAGGCAATTCCCGGCATGGGCTCCATCGTAATGCTACTGGCGATGATTTTCTACATCTTCTCGGTGATCTCGACCAAGCTGTTTGCCGCTTCATTCCCGCAGTGGTTTGGATCGATTGGGGATAGTGCCTACACGCTGTTTCAGATCATGACACTTGAGAGCTGGTCGATGGGGATCGTCCGGCCAGTCATGGAGCAATACCCCTATGCCTGGGCGTTGTTTGTTCCGTTCATCCTGGTGACCTCCTTTACGGTGCTGAACCTTTTCATCGGTGTGATAGTCGACGCGATGCAGACTGAGCATGAGGCCGAAGCGCAAGCCGACCGGGCAGATTTGCACAAGGAAACCGAAAGGGTGCTCCGAGAGGTGAAGGAGTTGAGGCGGGAAGTCGCCGAGCTGCAGCTTTCCCTCAAGAACAGTCAGAATTGAACCCTTGTTCAAGTTGTACCGGTTTCCACAGGTTTGAACTCCGACAAAGTTAGTATTGGCATGGCGGCTGGTGTTGGCATAGAATAATTTTACCGTCTGGTAAAATATTTGGCCGGCAAACCAAATTGCCGGGTGATGATTTCTGATAAGCACACCAAAAAACCATTGAGGGAAACGACGATGAACTGGACCCCAAACCGCAGATCATTCAACACAATGCTCGCCGGCATGGCAGGTGCAACCGCCCTGGGACTAAAGCCTGCGCGTGCCGAAACCATCAAAGTCGCAGGCATCTATACGCAACCGATCCAGCAAAAATGGGATGCACGTCTGCATGAGGGGCTGGAGGCTGCGAAGGCCAAAGGCGACATCGAGTATGTGTTTTCGGAGAAAGTTGCCAATACCGACTATATCCGAGTTCTTCGCGAGTATTGTGAATCCGGCGTCAAGCTGGTGGTGGGTGAGGCGTTCGGAATTTCCAAAGAAGCTCGCAAGGTCGCCGATGAATATCCCGATATCGCATTCCTGATGGGTGATCCGTTCAGGCCGCATGGCAATAATTTTTCCGTTTTCGACAACTACATCCACGAGCCCTGTTACCTGATGGGCATCATTGCCGGCTCGATGACAGAGAACAACCGCTTGGGCATGGTAGGCGGCTATCCCATCGGCGAAGTCAATCGGCTGTTCCATGCCTTCATCAATGGCGCGAGGTCGGTCAATCCGGATATAGAATACAAGGTGACCTTCATCGGATCCTGGTACGATCCGCCAAAGGCAAAGGAAGCGGCCTTTGCCCAGATCGAGGCCGGTGCCGACATCATGTATGCCGAGCGGGCCGGGGTGGTTGATGCCGCCCGCGAAAAGGGCGTGCTTGCCTTCGGCAATGTCAATGACATGAACAAGGAAGAGAACGGCACGGATGTTGTCGTCACGTCGGCACTTTGGCATATGGAAGCCGCGATCGCCCATGCCATCGCCCTGGTCAAGGCCGGGGAGTTCACGGCCGAGGACTACAAGGAATGGACGATGATGGCCAAGGGCGGCGCCAGCCTTGCGCCGTATTACGAGTTTGAAAACAAAATTCCACCTGACGCCAAGGCCAAGGTCGAGGAAATCAAGGAACAAATCCTGGCTGGCGATTTCGTGGTCGAAATAAACGACAACGAGCCGAAATCCTCTTACTGACCGAAACGGGCTGATGGCGGCCGCACCAATTCTGGAGTTCCGGGGCGTTACCAAGCGCTTCGGAGCCCTGACGGCAAATGACAACATCTCGCTATCGCTTGGTCAGGGAGAGGTTCTGGCGCTGCTTGGCGAAAATGGTGCCGGCAAGACCACCTTGATGAACATCCTGTTCGGTCACTATCAGGCTGATGAGGGAGAAATTCTGGTTGACGGCGAGGCACTGCCGCCAGGGTCGACCCAGGCGGCTATCAGTGCGGGCATCGGAATGGTGCACCAGCATTTTACGCTGGCGGATAATCTTACCGTACTTGAGAACATTACCGTTGGCACGGAGAGTTTGTGGTCCTGGCGCCAAGGCAATCAGGCCAATCGGGAAAAGCTTGCCCGGATGATCGAGGATTATGGCCTGGTGGTCGATCCAGATGCGCTGGTTTCCACA
Source organism: Pseudomonadota bacterium (assembly GCA_039030215.1). GTDB lineage: Bacteria > Pseudomonadota > Alphaproteobacteria > Rhizobiales > Rhizobiaceae > BOKV01. Next base: position 9,820 of record JBCCEP010000019.1, on the reverse strand, counting down.
CTTTCTGTCGGAGAGCGACAGCGGGTAGAAATTCTCAAGGCGCTCTATCGCGATGCCCGTATCCTCATTCTGGATGAACCGACGGCAGTACTTACCCCGCAGGAAGCCGACCGGTTATTCGAGACCCTTAAATCGATCACCGCCAAGGGTCTGGCGGTTATTTTCATTTCGCACAAACTGCATGAAATTCTGGCCATCAGCACGAAAGTTGCCGTTTTGCGCCGCGGTGCGATCGTCGGAACGCTGGCCACGAAAGACGCAAAGCGGGAACAACTGGCAGAGTTGATGGTGGGCCGTGTAGTCACTCGGCCAAAACTCTCTGCCGTAAAGCGCGGCGCACCGGTTCTCGAGATCAGCAATTTGTCTACGAGTGGCGGTGGTTCTGCAGCGTTGAAAAATGTCGATCTTGTTATCCATGCCAATGAGATTGTCGGGATAGCTGGCGTTGCCGGAAACGGTCAGGCGGTTCTTGCCGATACCCTGTCGGGGCTGATCGGAAATTTTTCCGGTAGTGTCAACATCAACGGAAAAGAACTCGCTGCCGGTGATCCGAGATCGATCGTCGCGTCCGGCGTTGGCCGTATCCCGGAGGATCGTCATGCCCGCGGCATGATCGGTGACATGGAAATCTGGGAGAACCTGATTTCCGAAGATTTGCGTTCAAGCGATATTTCCTACGGGGGAATGGTCATCAACGGTGACCGAGCCAGGGAAAGGGCATCCGAACAGATCAAGGAATTCGACGTGCGATGCGAGGGGCCGGAAGCGGAGACCAAACTGCTTTCCGGCGGCAATATGCAGAAACTCATCCTGTCGCGCGCATTGTCCCGCAATCCATCGTTCATACTGGCCAATCAACCGGTGCGTGGCTTGGATGAGGGCGCGATTGCCTATGTTCAGGGGCGTCTGCTTGAAGCTCGCCAGGCAGGCGCGGCAATCCTGTTGATTTCGGAAGACCTGGATGAACTGATGTCGCTGACCGACCGGATTGCAGTGATCTATCATGGTAATCTGAGCACTCCGGAGCCGCCCGAAAAACGTTCAATTGCAGAAATCGGCCTGATGATGGCAGGCCAATCCCAGAACAATGGTGGAGAATTACAAGGGGTTGGGCATGGTTATTGAGCCACGGCAATCCGTTTCGATTTGGCGCGCAGGTCTTGCGCCCGTCTGGGCAATACTGGCTTCCATGGCAATCTGCGCGGTATTGATTGCCTGGGCGGGCGCGTCGGTTCTCAATGCCTATGCGTTGTTGATCAAAGGCGCCTTCGGATCGTCCTTTGCGATCAAGGAGACGCTGACAAGATCGATACCGCTCATTTTCACCGGACTTGCCGTCTCGGTCGCGTTTCGTGCGAAGTTCTACAATATCGGTGCTGAAGGCCAACTTTATGCCGGTGCCCTGGCAGCCACCTTTTTCGGAACAGGTCTGATAACCCTGCCTCCGGTGCTGATGATCCCGCTATTGATCATCACAGGAGCGATTGCCGGTGGTGCATTGTTGATCGTACCGGTGCTTCTCAAAACGCATCTGAAGGTCGATGAGGTCGTCACGACATTATTGCTGAATTTTGTCGTATTGCTGCTTGTCAGCTATCTGATCGAGGGGCCGTGGAAAGATCCGATGAGCCTGGGTTGGCCGCAGGCGGCCTCGATCATCGATGAAGGTGTCTTTCCGTTATTACTTGAAAAGGGGCGGTTGCATCTGGGCCTGATCATCGCAATCCTGTTTGCGATCCTGGTATGGCTGATGATGCGGTTCACGGTACTGGGCTATGAGATCCGGGCCGTCGGGTACAATGCCAAGGCAGCGGAATTTGCCGGTATCAATGTCAATCGGACCGTTATCATCACGGCACTGATTTCGGGCGGTCTGGCAGGCATTGCCGGTGTCAGCGAGACGGCTGGCCTAAAAGGGTACCTCACGCTCGATTTGTCTCCGGGGTTTGGCTATACGGGCATTGCGGTTGCCATGCTGGCCCAGCTTAATCCGCTGGCGGTGATACCGGCCGCGATCTTTCTATCCGCAGTCTATGTCGGTTCTGACGCGATGAGCCGGGCCGTCAACATTCCGACCTATATCGCAGATGTGCTGGTCGGTGTTTCCGTTCTTGCAGTGCTGTGCAGCGTGATGTTCAGCCAATACCGGATCAGGTGGCTGAAATGAGCGACCTGTTTGAAATCCTGTTTACCGCCGGTTTTTGGGCCGCAACGATCCGCATCGTCAGCCCGTTGATCTTTGGTACGCTGGGCGAACTGATCTGCGAGCGTGCCGGGGTGCTCAACCTTGGCATTGAAGGCATCATGACTGTCGGTGCAATGGCCGGCTGGATGTGGGTTTATCAAGGTGGGGATCTCTGGACCGGGGTCATATTTGCGGCTTGCGTTGGAGCCTTGTTCGGGCTTTTGCACGCGATCTTCACGGTGCATCTTTGCCTTTCACAGCATGTGACCGGTATCGGTATTACGTTATTCGGATCGTCGCTGAGCTACTTCATTTATCGTATGCTGCTGCCCGATGCGACAACACCCCCGAAAATCGAGCCGTTTGAACCCTTGCTAATTCCATGGTTTTCCGATCTCCCGATCGTGGGGGAGGCTCTGTTTAGCCAGACTGCGCTGACCTATCTCGCGCTACTGACAGTCCCGGTCGTGTGGTACGTCTTGTACCGGACCCCAGTTGGCCTCGCGGTACGGATGTCGGGTGAAAACCCGGTGGCGGTCGAAGCGCAGGGGATCAATGTGCTGGCGGTCAGAACCGGTGCGGTTATGGTTGGAAGCGCATTGATGGCGATTGGTGGCGCGTTCATCACCATGTCCTGGTTCGATGCGTTTTATTTCGGGATGATCAATGGCCGCGGCTGGATTTGCGTTGCGTTGGTTATCTTTGCATCATGGCAACCCGGCAAGGCGTTGTTGGGAGCGCTATTGTTTGCCGGGCTTGAAGCCATGCAAGTTCGTGCGCAGCAATCGGCCGGTGCGATTATTCCTTACCAGTTCTTCCTGATGCTGCCTTACATCATGTCGATTGTCGCGATGATCGTAATGGCGCGCAAAACCAAATACCCACAAGCTCTGCTGGTGCCATTCAGGCGCGGCGAGCGTGTTTAACGGAGAAGCTAGTGCTTAGCGATAACGATCAGAAATTCCTTCGACTTGCCTATGAGGAAGCCAAGGCCGGATTTGATGAGGGTGGTTGCCCGATTGGTTCAGTGCTTGCCAAAGAGGACAAATTGATTGCGCAAGGACGAAATCAGAGAGTGCAGGGCGGAGACCCGATCGCCCATGGCGAAATGGACTGCCTCCGGAAAGCGGGAAGGCAGAAAACCTATCGCGGGATGACGTTATATACTTCGCTGTCGCCCTGCATGATGTGTTCCGGCACGATTGTGCAATTCGGTATAGAACGGGTGGTGGTTGGCGAGAATGTAAATTTCGGTGGCAATGAAGATTTTCTGCGCGAAAGAGGCGTCGAAGTTGTTGTCGTGAATGATCAGGATTGCATTGATCTCATGCAACGGTTCATCACCGAAAAACCCGAGCTCTGGGCGGAGGACATCGCAGAGGATCCGACCTGATGGAATACGAATGCAGGAAGGTGAGGCGAATCCATCAACTTAGGAAATGATGTAGAAGGATCAAAAAGATAACCCGCCAGCTTGGGGAAACTGGCGGGTATCTTTTACTTCCATGTGATCAGCAACGTAGCTTGGGGGGGTGCAACTGACCACACGTAAACAACTCCCATAAAGTACCGGGATCGTCAAGGCACATTCTGACAATTTAGGCACAATATTGATTGAATTTGCGCAAACATTTCGATGATTATTAACAAATTACAAATGGTAAATTGATTTACCAGTTAACGTATGTGGAAAACGGCTATTTGGAGATGGCCTTAACTGAACGTTAATTCAGCGAATCGCATCATTTTATTACTGTGGAAATTTTTCCGCAGGTTTTGCTCCAGCACAGTCCCATTCGATTTAATGTGATCACCCAAATTTAGCAGCAGAATCGCGATAGGGCGTCAGTTTTAGCGTTTATTACCGTTGTTCTATGGAATTGACCCAACTTCGCAAAAAACTCTCCTTGCGCATCTTGTCCAGGAAGACCATCAGTCCTGGACCCAGGCGGATAGGGCGGACACTTTGGGAATCATAGGAATCCCGTGCTTCTACGGGCGGTAAGCCCGTCTGCTCGACTAGTTCGGGATAATTGCCAAGTTCGGCCAGGAAATCGATCATGGTTCCGGCTGCCTCGAAATTTTTCACAGTGTTGGGGATAATTGCGGTTCTCAGCATGACGCTGACAAAATCATCCATCTCCACTGTGACAATTCCAGGTGTGTCACCCAGTTTCGAGTTTGCATAGCTGTCGAGCACATTGTAGGCGAAGGCCAGCTTACCGGAGGCGACATCGGCGAGCATCGCGCCGGAGCAGCAATAAAGTTTTGTGTTTAGCCTGCCCATGACTTCGGTCAGCCGCCAGAAAGATTCCGTATTGCGCGAATCCTGTGTCGCAAACAGATAGCCGGTTCCCGAAGTACGGACATCATAGGTTCCGATCCGACCGTCAAAGATTTCAGGGTATTCCCGCAGCAATTCGATGAGGTCTTCACGATTGTTGGGAATTGGGAGGTCTTCAAACGTAGATTCGGAGATAACCAGCACAGCGCGTTCCTGGGTGAATGCAAAAACGCGATCCCGCCATGTGGCCCAGTCAGGTAGCAGGGACGTGGCATCCGAGACATATCTCATGGTAAATCCGTCATTGGCCAGCTTGGTCTGCAAATCCATCGCAGAGGAGATGCCAAGATCATAACTCGCATTCTCGTCGTGAAGCGCGCGCATGACTTCGGAGCTGGAAGCGACCACATAGTCAATGGCGATGTCAGGATTACGTTTTTGAAACTCAAAAATGATCGGTTCAAAAACTTCAACATCGGCGGTTGAAATGATGGACAGCATTGAGCCTTCTTCGACAGACGGATAGGATCGCTTGGCTTCGATTTCGAATGCGCCGGCGGGGCTGAGTACAAAGCTCAGGACAAGGGCAATACAAGCGATACGCATGCGCCAACCTCATTTTCGTTTGTGCCAATTACCAGTTTACCGCCATGGGCGCGCGCAACGTCATCGGCGATCGTCAGGCCGAGACCGGAACCGACAATGTCATTGACGTTCGTGCCGCGTGAAAATCGTTTGGTCAGGTTCCTGATGTCAGCGTCGGCAAATCCCCTCCCTTGATCGATGAAGTCAATGCGACAGGGATCTGAGGGGATCAATCTGACAACGATCTCTGTCTCGCCAGGCGAATATTTTATTGCATTGTCCAGAATGTTGCGGGCTGCATTTTGCAGCAAGATCGGATCGCCGCTGATGCTGACATTGTTCTCCGGAAGTTGCAGGTCAATCTGGATATCCTTCAACTCAGCAGTAGGTGACAGCCGATCGACAACTTCTTGCAAAAGTTCCTTGGGATCAATGTCCTGGGTTTCCAGTTGATCGGAACGGAATGTCACCATGGCATGATCGAGCAGTTGACCGGCCGATCGTGAACTTTCATCAACGGCCCGTATCATCTCGCGCACCGAATTGCGGTTTTTTGGCCGCTCCATTTGGCGGTGGATTACCTCTGCCTGTGTCCGCACTGTTGCCAGGGGCGTTCGAATCCTGTGAGCGGCTTCGGCGATGAGGTCCTCGGAACGATTCAATGCGTCACGCAGGCGTCGCATAAAACCATTCAGTCCGCTGACCAATGGAACAAGTTCCGTCGGCGTCGTTGCAACCACGGGGCGCAAATCGTTTGGTCCCCGCCGGGCGACTGACTCCGCAAGCTTGTTGAGCGGGGACAGGGCATTCTGTGCTGCAAATGCGCTCAGTGCCGTGGCAAAAAGAAAAAAACCAACGCCGACGGCGGTTGCTGTCGTGGTGATCCTGGTGGAGATTGCCGCCAAACCCAGCCGGGTCTGTCCGACAACAACGAGAACGGTCCTGGATTGATTGCCAACGCTTAGTGTTCTCGAAACCGTGGCTGTGCGGACATTGTCGCCCCGATACTCCATTGTTTCGAACAAAGGTGTACGCGACGTGTTTCTTGCATCGGATATCGGCAGATCTTCATAACCAGTCAGTGTCGTACCATCGACGATCACCCTGTAAAACACCCGGTCCTCACTGATGGTGCCGAGCATTGAGAGCGCGGAATAGGGCAGTTCCAGTCGTACGGCGCCGCCCTCCGAGTAGACCGCGTCTGCAATCGAAGTGGCGGAAGCTGCCAGTATATTGTCCTGGGTGTCGGTGGCGGCCTGTTCTGCAACGAAGCGAACGGTGAAGAAAAACGCCAAAGATAATAATGCGGCGATGATTGCAAGCTGAATGACCAGTCGGCGTCGAATCGATCCTGTCGGCTTTGGCGTGCTCATGTCTTTTGCGTCATGTGGTAGCCGACGCCACGGACTGTTTCGATCGTAACGGGCGAATCCTGGAGTTTGCGGCGCAAACGGCCGATATAGACTTCAATCGCGTTCTCGGACACGTCATCCTGAAACGAAAACAGCCTGTCCATCAGGTAGGATTTGGAAAATATCTTGCCTGGCGCGTTGAAAAATATTTCGAGCAATCGAAGTTCGCGGTTTCTCAGCGCTTCGCTGTGTCCGTTGAACGTGACTTGGCCGGCGGTCGAATCAAAAACAACGCCACAAAACTCCTTGCTGTTGTTTGCCGCACCGCCCAATCTGCGCAAAACAGCGCGCGAACGGGCTTCAAGTTCGGAAAAATCGAAGGGTTTGGTGATGTAATCGTCAGCCCCAAGGTCAAGAAGTCCGACGCGGTCGGAGACTTCCGAACGTGCCGTCAGCACGATAACGGGGGTGGAATCGGCATTGGTCCGATGGCTGCGCAGGAATTCGCGCCCGTCACCATCGGGCAGCATAATATCGAGTAAAATCAGATCGTAAGCGACCGTTCTTGTTCTAAGTTCTGCATCTCCCAGACTGGGAGCATGATCAACAACGTGACCATCCAGCGCGAAACGATCGCCCAGCGCCTTGGCGAGTTCCTCATTGTCTTCAACAAGCAAAAATCGCATTGCGTCTATCTGTATCCGGCCGTGACAGGTTGGTGTCAGGTTACTAAACTAATGTCCTAGCAGAACGGGTTTCACCCGGTCTGTCAAATGGGAGGAAATAATGACAAAACGTCTCTTTGCGGCGCTCGTTACGGGTGCCGTGCTTTCAATCAGTGCCCCAACTGTGGCCTCAGCAGCCGAATGCATTGCGCCCGCCAACCCAGGTGGTGGATGGGATTTCACCTGCCGGCAAATCGGCAAAATCATGTATGACATCGGTGCAGTCGACAAACCAATCCAGGTCACCAACATGGCCGGTGCAGGTGGCGGGCTCGCTTACAACCACGTCGTAAATGAGCGCGGTGACGATGACGATCTCATCGTTGCAGCTTCTTCAGCGACTTCAACCCGCCTGGCACAGAATGCCTATGCCGGCATGACGGCCGATCAGGTTCGTTTCGTTGGTGCAATTGGTGCCGACCCCGGCGTGATCGTCGTTGCCAAGGACAGCCCTTACCAGTCACTTGGTGAGTTGGTCGACGCAATCAAATCCGATCCAAGCTCGGTTGCTTTTGCTGGTGGCTCCGCTGTCGGCGGTTTCGACCATCTCAAGCCTTTGATGATCCTGCAACGTGCCGATTTTGATGACATCAAAAAGGTCAAATATATCGGTGTTGATGGTGGCGCGGACGCGATCACGCAAACCGTTGGTGGATTTACCCAGGCGATGACCGGCGACATGTCGGAAGTCGTGGGCTTCCTGAAGTCCGGTGATGTGCGTGTTCTTGCAGTATTGACCGAAGAGCGCATTCCGGGGTTTGACGACATTCCAACCGCCAAGGAACAGGGTTTTGATGTCGTAGCCGTTAACTGGCGTGGCCTGTATATTCCGAAGGATGTCAGCGACGAAACCTTCAACAGCTGGGCAGACAAGCTGCAAAAAGTTGCCGACAGCGATGAGTGGAAAAAAGCCATGGTGGATAATGGTCTTGCGCCATTCACCAAGGTCGGTGGTGATTTCCAGAGCTATGTCGATGGTCTGGTGGCCGAGATCAACAAGTTGTCGAAAGACATCGGAGTGATCCAGTAATGGCAAGTGACCGGATATTTGGTCTGGTCGCACTGTTTGTAGCGCTCGCATATATTGCGAGCGCTACTCAAATTCAGACCAGTTTCCTGGCTGATCCGGTTGGGCCGAAATCGTTCCCGATTCTGGTGGGGTCGGTGGCAGCGATTTCCGCGTTGTACATGATATTCCGGCCTGACCCCGATCCTAACTGGCCGGTAGGGAGAACCTGGGGAGCACTTGCGCTCGCAGTCGTCGTCCTGATTGGCTATGCCTATGCGCTGAAACCGATGGGCTTTATCGTGCCAACAGCGATAGCTGCAGCGATTTTAAGCTACCAAATTTCTCCAAATGCCCAGAAGGCTGCCATGTCCGGAGTAGGCCTATCGATCGGGCTTTTCATCTTATTTAAATATGCCTTGGGACTGGGTTTGATCGCCTTTCCCAAAGTCTTGACCGGGTAGTCGATGACGTGGATATCTTAAGCAATCTAGCACTGGGCTTTTCCATTGCGCTTTCCCCCTACACCCTTTTTCTGGCGATTGTCGGGTGTTTTCTTGGAACAATAATCGGTGCCTTGCCGGGTCTTGGGCCGTCCAATGGCGTGGCGATCCTGATCCCGCTGACCTTTACGCTCGGACTTGATGCGACATCGGCGCTGGTTCTGATGACAGCGGTCTATTACGGCGCCATGTATGGCGGGCGGATCAGTTCGATTTTGTTGAATATTCCGGGTGATGAACCTGCATTGATGACCACGCTTGACGGCTATCCGATGGCCAAGGCGGGCAGGGCAGGTGACGCGCTGGTGCTCTCCGGTGTGGCCTCATTCGTTGGCGCGTTCCTGGCAACCGTAGGGCTTATGCTTCTGGCGCCGTTGCTGGCACGTGTTGCCTTCTTGTTTGGCCCGGCAGAGTATTTTGCGCTCTATCTGCTGGCGTTTTGTACGCTGGGCGGAATGGCGTCGAACAATCAGGCAAAATCAGCGCTTGCCTCCTGTATCGGCCTGGCCATTGCAATGGTTGGAGTTGACAACAATTCCGGGTTACCCCGTTTGACGGGCGGCAATCTGCATTTGATGGACGGGATTGATTTCCTTGTAGCCATTGTCGGCCTGTTTGCGATTGCCGAGGTGTTCTTCTTCATTGAAAGTCACGGCAAGGGTTCATCAATCGGCGTGAAACTCGAAAAGGTCAGCATTCCCTGGAAGGACATTGTTGTCACCAAATGGACGATGCTGAGATGTTCGGTAATCGGCTTCATTGCCGGAATTCTACCAGGCGCGGGGGCGTCGCTGGGTTCGTTTCTGGCCTATATGTCGGAAAAGTCCCTGGCGGGAGACAAGGGTGGATTTGGTACCGGCGTTCCGAAAGGCGTAGCTGCACCGGAAGCTGGCAACAACTCAGCAGCCGGCGGTGCGCTTGTGCCCATGTTGACACTCGGCGTTCCGGGATCGGGAACCACGGCGGTTTTGCTGGCGCTTCTGATGACGCTGAATATCACGCCCGGTCCAACATTGTTCACCGAGCGTCCGGAAGTGGTCTGGGGCTTGATCGCCTCGCTATTGATTGCAAACTTTGTCTTGTTGCTGATGAACGTGCCGATGGTGAAAATCTTTGTGCGCGTGCTTTCGGTACCGGCGTGGGTGCTGCTGCCCGGCGTGACCATGATCTCATTTGTCGG
>JBCCEP010000018.1:0-21685 GCA_039030215.1 Pseudomonadota bacterium | reverse complement strand
CTCCGGTCGCAAGCGCCGCCCGTGTGGGTACGCACATGGGCGAAGGCGTGTAGGCGGACGCAAACATCGTGCCGCGCGCGGCCAGTGCATCCAGATTGGGCGTTTTGACAATCGGATGGCCGTAACAACCAAGCGCGTTACTGCTGTGCTCATCATCCATGATGATCAGCAAATTTGGGATTTCCATTTTTCGCTTTCCAGAATTCGTACCCTGAGAATTGGCGGCCCGCATACCAATTCGAGCCGCCGATTAGGTCATTTCATCTCTTCAACCAGGGTCAGAGCATTTGCATGAACATCTGGCATAAGCGCTACCTGAAAATCAGGCATGTCCCCGGAGAGTTTTCCGGCAGCAGAAAGACTATCAAAAACACCCTCGAAGACACGGACTTTCCGTTCTGGATCAAACGATGGTGTGTAATCAAAATCTGCCAGGCCCATTTTCAAAATATCCGCTGTAAGATCCCGTCCGCGCTTTTGCATGCCCGTTTCCAACAGCTTAGCTGCTAGATCTGGATCTTCTGAGAATATGCGTTGGGCCTCAATGGTCGCGGCGACGAACTTCGCGACAAGTTCGGGGTTTGCTTCTGCAAATGCCCGATTGACGACCCAACTAGCCTGTCCTTCATTAGCACCAGAGAAATTCATCATGATGCGACCAAACCCTTTTGCGACTGCAATAGAAGTGGTCGGTGCAAACCAGATGCCTGCATCAACAGACCCCGATTCAATTGCTGCCAGTATCGCTCCTGGTGAGGTGTTCAGGATCTCGAAATCGTTTAGCGAGCAACCATTCTTGGCGCACCAGTCATTGAGGGCCCGATACGAACCAGAACCTATTTTCGTCGCAACACGTTTGCCTTAAGATCCTCAATAGAATTGATCGGCGAATCCTTTGGCACGATGACCTGTGCGTAACCACCGTCTGTCGAAACTGCTGTACCAATTACTGCCACCAAATCGGTCTTGCTAAGAAGGGATGTCAATGGAGTTTCACCGACGCTTCCCACATCAACTGAACCGCCCACCAACGCTTCGGTCACTTCCACACCGGTCTTCATTGGAACGATTTCTAATTCCAAACCGTATTTTTCAGCAATTCCGCTTTCAATGAGTACAATGTCCCAGTTTGAAGATCGCGAACTCATCCGGATTTTCTCCGCCCAGGCCATCCAAGCCGATGTTACGGTTATCGCGATGGACAGTACCACTGTCGCTAATGCACATTTCAGATTTTGCATTCCTGATCCTCCCATTTACTCCGCTTAGTTTTTCTGACGTTAGCTGTCGTTGCCTTCCGTGCGTTGGCGGCTCAGCGCATAAAGGCTAGCTCTTAGAATGTGTTCCTTCATTGCTTGTGCAGCGGCCTCGGAATCCTGACGGCAAATCGCATTCAAGATTTGCTCGTGTTCAGATTGGGATTGGCGCCGCTCATCCATTTGAGAGAATTGCGCTCGCTGATATGGCGCTGTTTGAATACGCACAATTCGAGTCGCCGCCATCAGGCTGGCGTTTCCAGAAAGTTCGCCAATCTTGTCATGAAACTCACGATTTGCAGATGAATAATGCTCTGCACTCTCCGAGCTGACTGCTGCTTCACACGCCTCCAGCAAGGCTTGAAGATCAACCATTTCAGATAGCGATGCGCGCATCGCTGCCTTGCCAGCTGATAGAGCTTCCAATTCCGCAGCTGCTTCAAATGCCTGACCAATTATTTCCGGATCCAGGGGTACAACAGTTGCTCCGCGCCGGGGCTTGATTTCAACAAGCCCAGCTGTGGCAAGCTGGCGAAGCGCCTCGCGCACTGGCGTCCTGGAGACCTTGAATCGATCAGCCAGTTCCTGCTCGTCCAATCGATGATTAATCTTGATCTCACCTGAGAAAATTTCATCGGCAAGCGTTCGCCGAATTGAATCAGCCAGCGTGCCCTTGTCTTCTATATCTTCGTTTGATTCTTGGTTGTGTATATTTATTAGCTTCATAACTGATTTTTTGCATACAAAAAATCATAATGTCAAGTTTTTGTATACATAACATGCGTGAGAAGATTGAGATTGGCCGGAACCGACTCCGCCAGGCACCTGAATGCGATTATTGGCTTACTTCTCCCGGGATATTTCTTTTTTTGCAAAAGAAGAGAAGGAAATACGATGGACCGGGCAATACGCAAATCATATTCAACGCTTCAAAATCCGTATCAAATCTAACGGAATTGAACATAACCAAATTCCCGATCAGTCTTTGGCTGTACGAAAATCACAGCAAATGCATAATCGGTGTTCTTCATGATGTGGAACTCAACAATGGAGTGTCCGTAATTGGCACAAAGCAGACATTGCTCAACAAACACCAATATGTCCGCTTTCGGCCCTTAGCAGACATTCAACTCAGCGATTGTATTCGCACCGCACAATTCGGAACACCGACGTTCGAAAGTTGAATTTGCCGGGATCGGAAAAGGTTAGTGACGCGGACAACGCTGCGGATCAGCCTGCTTATTGAGCTGTGACTAACCAAACGCCTATCGCGCCTTCAAAAGATTAGGAGCAATGTGATGTCCTAGTGCTTTCATAGCTTCCGAAGGCGGCAACAGGTAGAGGATTTGGACGGTCGGCCAGCGAGCAACCCCACACTGGTGCCTATAGATCTCGAAATTCGTTAACCACGCTGAACTTGTGATTGAGAAGTCATCGATTCTGAAAGCAATTCTTAAGTAAATTGGCGTTTCTTTTGTCTAAATATTAATGGAATTAATTATCCGAGTTGTTTTGGATTGCGCGATCATCCGGGATTGCTCAGCTATTCTGATCTACTGACTGTATTGTGGAGACGAAATCTTGACTGGTCTGCTTGGCACATCCGCGCCGAAAGAAGTCCGCTATGATGACCATCCCGGCGATGGAGACAATATCTCCTTGCCGACGTTCCTTGATGAGGCCGCGGTCGCAGCGTTTGACGCGGCTGCCAAAGGCCCGGAACTCAACAATGATCTGTTGCAATCGTCACCGACCCGGGATCTCCGGATCCAGATCCAAACCACGATCACCCTTCTAGAAGAACTCGACCATAAGGCTTTACTTGCTAAACAGGGTACGATTTCCAGACTGACTGGCGCTGATATTGAGGCTAGGCTGGTGTTTGAATTGGCCTCAAGTAAGGTTTTGAAGGCCTTCGATCAGATGCGCAAAGTTGCCGCTAACGGACGTCACGTTCTGTACCTCCTTTGGGATGAACGCGAGACGCTTGTAGGCGAGCAAGAACGGCTTGAACACCTTATCGGATGGGCTCGTCAGCTTCTAAAGTCCCCAAGCCAGAAGGATGATTTTCTGGTTTCGCGGTTTGAAAGACGTCTAGCTAATGTGATGGCGCTCCACACGGCAAACGTCGTAACCATCCAACAGATATCGCTTGGCCAGCAAGTTCTGCAGACAATACTCGATAGGCACACTGATATCGAAACCATTCTTCTACCCTTGTGGCAGCGGAACACCCTTGCGCTCGCACAATACGCTGGTTCGCGAGGTCAAAACGAAGCGGCTGAAGCGTTCGAACGATCTCAAGATGCCCTCCTCCAATTCCTCAAACAGGAGCAACCATAATGACACTCGACAGTCCGGCTACGTTAAAGCAGATGGTTTCTACAAAGGACAATTTAGCGGTTCAACACGACCCCGAAATTGCAGAACTCGCTTCGACGATTGACTATCATTCGCCGATGACGATCCAGTCTTTTGGTAGTGAGGTGGCAGAAAATGCTGCTCATTATACCGATAAAATATTAGATAGCGCAAAAGCAATCGACCTGGACAGTACCGGCGCCGAACTAAATCGGATTGTCCTCACTGCGCAGGAATTTGATCTCGATTCGCTACCGAATCGCCATTCAGACAGTCCGCTGATCGGTGGTCTGATCAGGCGGTTTTCCATGACCAAGGAAAAGGCGGTTGCTCGTTTCGCGACAGTCAGGGAGCAGGTGGACAAGCTGGTTGCCAATATCGAATCCACAGCCCAATCGCTCAATCAGCGTAGCGAGGATTTCCAAGTCATGTATGACGGAATTCGCTCCGAATATGACTCGCTAGGCAGGCATATCGCGGCGATCCAGTTGCGCCTCGACGACCTAGAGCAGGAAATTGCATCTGTCGACGATTCCGACGACCTCGCCTCCAGCGAGCGGGCGGCAATTCTGGAAGCGGCTAGAAACCAATTGTCAAAACGCGCCGACGATCTCATGGTCGTGCGCCACTCGACCATGCAGATGCTACCGATGGTACGGATAATCCAGTCCAATAACATCACGTTGGTCGACAAGTTCCAGACGATTCGGAACCTGACGCTACCGGCCTGGAAGCGTACCTTTATGCTACTGTTGACACTTGATGAACAAAAGAGTGCGGTCGAGTTAAGCACTACGATCGACAACGCCACCAACACCATGATGCGGCGTAGCGCCGAACTGCTTCACCAGAATTCCGTGGGAATTGCACAGACAAATCAGCGTCTGGTAGTCGATGTCGAGACGTTGCGCGATGTCCATGACAAGATCATTGCGACGCTCACCGATGTCCGCAACGAGCACAAAAAGGGTGCAGAGCAGCGAGGCGAAGCTATCGCCGAGCTTGAACATTTGCGGACTAACCTGTCCGCTGAGGTTAAGGGCATAGGATCCAACGAGATATAGCATGCCTTCGTTCGGTAAGCGCAACACACACAAACCAAGCAGCGAGCTCGAGGTCGGCGAAATACACGCGGGCAAAGTCGAAGATGCTGACAATCTTGGAGTGGTGTCACAAAACGCGTTTATCTATGGTCAGATCGCAGTATTCGTAGGTTTGCTGATATTCTTTGCCGGGTCACTGATATGGCCGAATACTCCCCATGATCTCAGCGCTCTTGGCGGTGAGATTTACTTGCCGCAGGACTTTGCCGACTCCCAGGAATTCACTGATCCAAGAATGCGTCCTTTCAATGTCGATACTGATACTCGATCGATCGGCGTGAACTATGCGCTTCCCGCCATGGCAGTTGCTGGCCTATTTGCAATGGCCTGTGGCCATTGGATCCTAGCCGGCCTTGTTTGCCTTTTCTTCATGTTTCCTTGGACGCTTATTGGCGTCAGTCCGCCGGCGACCTGGTACATGATAGCAATTCTTTTTGTAATCGGCGCAATACGTCTATCTGTACCAAAAAGATCTGCATTGATCATTTTGCTTCCGATGGCCGCTGCCTTAGCAGTTCCAGTTGCAGTGATGTCCAACGCGAAGCCTGTGTTCCCTTTTGGTAAGAGCGAGAGAGCCCACTATGAGCGTATCAAGTTTGCAGATCTGATCGCCAATGAAAATGAGCCAGCATATATCGTTGATAAGGCTGGTAAATCGGTAATCCGGATATCGAGCCTCGCGAGATTGCCAGCCAGCGGCAATCGCGAAAACGCTGGAAAGGCCTATGCACAAGCACAAGAGCAGGCGCTAAGGGGCGATCTATCCCATGCATTGCAGTCGCTTGCGCAAGCAAGAGACTTCGGATTTCGTGCCAATATCCACGAACAACCACGCGTGCAGGCCATACTAGATCACGCCGCGATAAAAGGTCACTACGGCGAGGAAGTGCGTGACCGTGTCCGGTTGC
This sequence comes from Pseudomonadota bacterium, assembly GCA_039030215.1. Classification (GTDB taxonomy): domain Bacteria; phylum Pseudomonadota; class Alphaproteobacteria; order Rhizobiales; family Rhizobiaceae; genus BOKV01. Next base: position 16,057 of record JBCCEP010000018.1, on the reverse strand, counting down.
GTTACTACGTTCAGCTTGCATTTGCCTATGTGTTCTCGGTCGTTGGTATAGCAATCGCTCTTTCGGGACCGCTGGCCAACTTCCTTTCATCGGCAATACGCGACCGTGCGGGCCGCATCCGGAAACTTAAGGCTGGATTGCAGCAAATTGCATCGAGAGGTGGTCCGGAAGCAGCGACCACAGCGCCAATCTATTCAATAGCTGCCGATGACGGTCGCGATGTAATCGCAGAAATCGAATTGCGGATTAAACGCTACCAGACAGCGGCGATTGGGTTGGTTTCTTTTTCCGTACTATTCTTCATTGCATATGGAATTTATGGCTTACCGGATGCAGCCAGCAGCGGTGCGTTTGACCAGGTCAGTCTTTCGGGAAGAATGCCAGCTGTCGCAGAAGAGAATGCGATACCCCTCCATAGGCACGCGATCTTTGATCCGATCAGTTACGCTATCTACCTACCGGTCCTTGCGTTGTTATTGTTGCGTCGTACGAAATTGGCACTTGGTGTCTTCCTGGGCGCAATGATTATTGCATCAACAGGTTCCTTTTCGTTTACCAGACACTCCCAACAGGAAGCGCGAGTGTCAGATTTCAGCCCTGCTACCGTGGCTATGGTACAACGTCGTTTGGCCTATCCGTCTGATCGGGGCAAGCTTGCATTGGCAACTAAAGATGGCGTTACCCGCGGTACGATTATCGGCGGGCAGACAGCAGCCTATACATATGCTCAGTTCAACTATCTTTGGAACAGACCGGCCGAGGCAAGCAGAGCGTTGGCACTTATTGCAGATCCCAACGCGATCAGTGGGCTGGTCCATGTTCAACGATATGCAATAATGAAGGAATGGGTAACTGCAAACGGACATCCCATTCCTGACAATATTGCCAAGCCAAGAATACCTCGTTCAGTCGACTTCCAGCGGAAACTCGGCAAATGGGTTTTAGCAGCCGGCGCTGCAACCACATTTCTAGCATTGTTAGTATTCGGCTTGATGATGGTAGCGGTAAGTCGCCGCAAACGTTTGAGCGAACTTGTGACCGAACGGTTGCGTGCAAGAGCATAGAAAACCGTCCATTACCAAAATTGAGCTGATTTTTGGTGGTGCTACCTGACTAAGTTGGCAGAGTATATGTCAACCCGCCCGCACAGTATCTCGCGAGTACAAGAATGCCGGTGTCAATACGATTGAGCCGACGCGAGCCTCAGCCACAAAACCTAGCTTAGCACGGAGCAGCTTATCTCCGGCAGTTAGAAGCCGGTGTAGTGGCAACAAAGAACACTTCCCTGTATTCATTCCAGAAAGCCAGGTCCTATGGCGGCAGTTTCGAATGCCGAAAAATTTTCCCGGCTTACACTAGAGGCTAAGCTGGCTCCCAAAGTTCAATTGGATTTCCTTCCGGATCATTGAGCCACGCGAACGTGCCATTAGTTAAATCGCAATCAAGTTGTTGCAGGATTGTATTCAAGTAAATGGCTTTGGAAACGCGGCGGATCTATTAATGTTAAGTGCGATCATGCAAATGATGCCAGGCAAATACATGGATATAGACATCAATGTATCTGCCGATTATCGCACGAGGGTCACAGAGCGCCCTGGGCTTTGGATGTCCGATGAAGCAATTGTTTTGCTTTCTTCTGATATCCGCGAAATTGCCAGCAAGACGATTACAGCCGGCGATCTTACATATGGGGTATTTTCAACGGAGAAAACACATTTTGATCACTCGGTCATAACGGTCGTATATCGTCGTTCTGATGGCCGGCCTGTCGCGTTTAACGCGCTAGCCATAATGGCCATAGATATGGGGCACAAGACGCAAGAAGTTCTACACATGGGGTTGGTAATGGTAGACCCCAATGAACGAAGCAAGGGGCTAAGTTGGATATTGTACGGCCTGACCTGCTTCTTGATGTTTCTTCGAAATCAAATGCGTCCGATCTGGATCAGCAATGTGACGCAAGTGCCAGCTGTGATTGGTATGGTTTCGGAAACTTTTGACAATGTCTACCCGACGCCGAACCGCCAAAAAAACAAGTCGCTTACCCACGTACTTCTCGCGCGGCAAATTATGGAAAATCATCGTCATGTATTCGGTGTGGGCATTGATGCGCGCTTCGACGAAGAGCAATTTGTCATAGAAAATGCCTATACCGGCGGATCTGACAATCTGAAAAAGACATTTGAACAGGCGCCCAAGCACCGCGACGAATCATTTAACAAGTTTTGCGAAACACACCTGGATTATCATCGTGGTGATGACTTCCTGCAATTAGGTCAGCTGAATTATCACGCCGCAATCACGTATGTCACCCAAACCGTGCCACGTGGTTCGTTGACAGCACTCGGTGTCGCCGGGGGTTCTGCGGTTCTGCAGCGCATGATTTTGCCGCTCTGGTACTGGTTGGATGCAGATCGGCAATGGGGAATATTGAGGGCACGATCATGAGCAATGAAAAATTCTCCTATACGGAATTCACCAACCGCAACATCGGTTTTGTCACCGAAGCCGAACAAGCCAAGCTTGAAGGTGCCACTGTATTTGTATGCGGCACTGGTGGTATGGGCGGCGCTGCGATCTTGGGCCTTGTTCGAGCAGGTATAGGTCGGTTGATTATTGCTGATCTTGATGGCTTTGAAGTGTCAAATCTCAACCGCCAGGTTTTCGCGTTTATACACAATATTGAAGTTCACAAGGCGGAAGCAACGAGCTCCATCTGTAAGCAGATCAATCCGGAAATCGACATCACCGTGTATCATGATGACTGGCCGGAGCACGTCGAAGAAGCGATCACACAGGCGACGATTGTCATCAATGGGACGGATGATTTGGCTGCGTCGCTCTTGCTCTACAGAGTGGCCAGGAAATTGGGCAGAACAGTTATCGATGCCTATGCATCGCCTTTGCCTTCAATTTACGTGACCAAAGCCGGCGCACCGACGCCCGAGGAGCGCCTTGGTTATCCAACAGTCGGCACTGAATGGAACGTCGTCTCGCAGACGCAGCGCGAACAATCGTTTCTGTGCGAAGCAGAATACATCATGATCAATTCATCATCGCGCCACCATATCGATCTTGAGCTTGCTGGTGAGGTGGCGGCCGGAAGACGATCGCGCATGTCCTTTGCGCCCATGGTAATATGTACTGGCATGCTGATGACTTACGAGGCAATCGCAGGGTGTCTCCAAAAATCGCATGGTGCAGACCATCGTGGATGGTTCTTCAATCCCTATAAGGCGCGCGTCGAACACCCAAAAAGCCCCTTAATCGCAGCTGTTTTGCGACCAATTGTTCGGCGTTTTCTGAACAAGATGATCGAAAGTTGAATCGATGATCCAGTTTGCGCCATTGGCTGACATGGGCATATCTTTCGCTGCATTGCTGGGAACGCTTGTATTGATTAGTGTTGTCCGCGGCCGCGGAGCTGCCAACGAGTTAAACAAGAGGTTTTTGTTCGCACTTTGGTTGGTCGCCACGATGTTGGCAAGCCGCATTTTGTTCTGGGCAACCAGCATCAACTTTTTTGATATCATCACTGTTATTGCGGCAGGCACAATCCCGTTGGCGGTATTGTTACTGACCGAGGGACTACTTCGTCGTCATGCTCCAATAGCGCTTAAATTAATCGCCATCTGCGGTACGATATTCTTCCTGATTAGTGCATTTTTACCTGCGTCGCTTGCAGATTCCTGGCTTTACTGGGCTTTGTTTTCATATCAGTTGATCATGTTTTTTTCAGCAGGGTGGCTGGTGCTGAACCGCGACAAAGAAGGTCTTTCGTCGACTGAAAACAGGATGGTCGAGCGCATCGCCTTGTCGCTTGTTCTAATCATACCGGCGTTTGCCACGGATTTTCGATCCGATTTTTTCCCAGTGCCCATTCGGCTTGGCGGCCTGGCAATTCTTTATTTGTGCTGGCTCTCGGTTGGACTAGGACGCACCCAGTTGAGCCACCGCGACACGGTGAGATCATTCCTGGTAATTACGCTGTCGGCGATATTTGCAGGCGTGATATTGGGTGGCGCAATTGGGCTTGGCCTGGCAGATATCGTTCGAGCAAGTGCATTGTGTCTTTCTGCCAGTATTTTAGCGGCGATCTATAATGATAGCGTAAGTCTCAAGGCCGAAGATCGACGTGATACATTGATGCGCCATCTTGTGCACGGAAATGCTTCAAATATCGATTTGTTTTTGGGCGGATTTCAGGATCATGGACTGATTGATGATGCACTAATTTTAGACGAAGGGGACCTGTCAGATTTCGATTCGATACGGCTTCAGAAAATTTTTTCCGAGCGGCCTGTCAGGCGGTTGGAAGATTTAAAGGGCGCAGATATGAATGATCGCGAGCGCGAACAATTGGCCTGGTTCTTCGAAAAATACGAATCAACGCATGTGCTTTTGGCATCGCAAGAACCGATCAAGCTTCTGGCATTGAAAATGCCCACTTTGTCATCCACTCCAGGTGCAGAGCTGGAATTGGAAGTTTTTCAGAAAATGGCTTCATTGATTTCAAAGCAGAGGGCAGCGACATGATTGAGCTGCGCGAAAAGCACCTGGACAGTTTTTTTGAAGTGCCGTTTGAGGCCTATGGGAGTGGATCAAATTATGTATCACCGCTGAAGGCAGACTTAACGCGGTTTTTGAGTGAAAAAGACAATCCGCTTTTTGCTTCCGAAGACGACTTTATCTTCTTGACGGCAATGAAAGACAACAGGCCCCTGGGTCGAATCACCGCGCATGTTCACCTCGCATCGAATGAGCGTCACAATTGGAAGCGCGCTTCATTTGGTTTCTTCGATTGTGCCAACGATCAGCAGATTGCTTCTGCGCTTTTGGGCGCCGCAGAGGCCTGGGCAAAAAATCGTGGTTTTGACGAGATTGTCGGTAATTTCAATCTCACGGCAATGCAGCAGGCTGGCATAATGACCGACGGTTTTGAGCACCAGCCATTCATCGACCAAATTTGGGGTGCGCCGCACTTGCCACTCTTGCTGGAACAGAATGGATATAGTCGGCTGTTTCCAATGACGACCTTTTCGCTGGATATCAGCAATATTGAAGGAAATGAGCTAACAGATCCGCGCGAAACCGAAGCTTTGAAGGAAGGTGGATTTACATTCGCGCCGGTGAATAGGTCGACGCTGGCAGATCGTCTTGAGGACGCGCGCCAGATCCTCAATACAAGCTTTATCGATAATCCGATGTTCGTTCCGGTAAGTCGCGCCGAATTCGAGTTTCAAGCCAAAGATATGAAGTTGGTTCTTGATCCGCGTATTTCGACTGTCATGCGCAAAGGTGATGAAGTCGTTGGCGCTGTGATTGCTATTCCGGACATCAATCAATTGCTCAAGGCCATCGGTTCCAAACCTGGATTGACACTGCCTTGGCACTATTTTCGCTATCGGATGAACCGAAAGCGGGCGGTTGTTATTTTTCAGGGGGTTATCCCTAAATACCAAGGTATGGGCGTAAATCCCTTGATGCTCTCACATATTCTGCGAGCTATGAAGCGTGCCGGATATGAAACGGTCGGTGGTACATGGATAGCCGATGAGAATGTTGCCAGCCTTCGGCAAACAGAAAAAAGCGGCGCAAAACCATTGCATCGGCTTCACTTGTTTCGAAAGGGTTTGTGATGCAGATCGACAGGAAAAGCTTGTCGAATGCGATAGAGCGCGCAAATCTGGCACCGTCGGTTCACAACACACAGCCGACCCGTTGGCGGTATGACGGGAACGGCGTTATCACTTTGATGCTAGATAGTAATCGCGTCTTGAGCATCGGCGACCCCGAAGCGCGAGATGCACGGCTAAGTTTTGGCGCTGCCCTAGAGGGAACAAGGTTGGCGTTCTCTGAAATTGGCGTCGAAATTCGACACATGGAAGCGGCAGGTAATCAAAAATGGGATCGGTTCCAACCCATTCTTCATCTTGATTGCAAACCGCAAACCAATGTTAAGCCATTGCAAAATGCAAAACATGTGGACGAGCGATTTACCTGGCGATGTGGCTTTGTACCTGCGTCATCCGAGTTGAAGCGGGCATTGGTCGAAGCCACAAAAAAAGCCGACAGCCTGACAGTGATTGACGGTGTCGACGACATTGCTTGGTTCGCCGATATGAATGACAATTCCAGTCTCTCGTTTTTCCGGGATAGAGCATACCGTAAGGAATTGATCAGCTGGATACGTTTTTCGCCCAAAGATTCCAGATGGGCTTCAGATGGATTAAGCGCCCGAGCACTCGGCATGACGCGTGTCGAGGCCATCGGCGCGTATCTTGTTTTGCGGTCACCGGCATTTGAAATTCTTGATGGAATGGAATTGGCAAAGGCGATTATCTCGGAAAATGAAAAAACACGAACAGCAAGTGCAATCGCATTGTTTCATCGACCCGTTGAAGAGAACCCGATAGAAAGTGGTGTTGCCTACTACCAGTATTTGCTGGCACTGGCCGCCGCAGGATTTAGTACATGGCCCATGGCGGTCTTAGCCGATGCTGAAGGTCCGCGTATCGAGATATCCAAAAAGTATGGATTACCGAGCGCTAACCGTCTTCTCAACGTGTTGCGCGTTGGGGTTGCACCGCTAACCGCAGAAAAAAACCGCGCCAGATTGAGTGCGAGTACCTTGATGGTTTAGTGGCATTCCGGTACGGGCGCCCCAAATTGCCAGAACAATAAGGCCACCTTTTCCGACATCTGTTCGAAGTTTTGCGGTGCCATTGTGTCCAGTCAACCGTGATTTCCTCGGCGCGGACGCTTTGCTAATCAAGACTGAGGCCAGCTAATGGGCCTAAGAGATGTAAATGACTGTAAATGGTAATTAGCGGACCAATGAAGCGAGCAGCTCGAAGTCGGTTATTAGAAATGAGGCATAATTTTTTCGCAACTGCAACAAATGTCCGCTTCCCCCCAAAAACAGGCATTAGCTGCGGAACCAAGAAAACAAAAATAATATCCAATTTCCACTGGACTTCCCGGCTGTTCTGAGCATTGCTGTCCACGTCTCCAGCCCGGCATTGCGGGCTCTGGTCGGTGACAGCGGCAGGTGCCGCTTGTCGCCAACCACAAGGAGACTGAGATGACTGACTCCCAAGTCCACAATATCGAAAACACCTGCAAGGGCTTCCATCCGCCAATTGACCAAACCGGGCGTAAGAAGCAAACGAAGACAGACAGGCTTTTGAAACTGCTCGCTTCAAAGCGCGGTGCGACAATTGAGCAACTACAGGAGGCAAGCGGTTGGCAGGCGCACAGCATCCGCGGCTTCCTGTCCGGCACGGTGAAGAAACGCCTGGGCCTGGCAGTAGAGAATGAGCCCGACAAGAACGGGGTCCGCCGCTACCGAATTGTTGAAACCACCGACGCTCCGACTGGAAACTGACATGTCCGCGCAATCGAAGCTGGAAGCGGAAATTGGTGGGCTGGTTGATCTTTCCCGTTCGGAACTGGTCACCCGCTGGCATCGGATCTATCGCTGTCCGCCACCCAAGGGTGTCAAACGCGCTCTACTGGAACGGGCCATTGCCTGGCATGTACAGGCAAGGCACTTTGGTGGCTTGTCACCCGTGATCAAGCGGCGCCTGCGTGAAGTAGCGGGAGGTGGAAGTACGGATCGGCTGGCGCGCACCAATTCGCAAACCACCGGTGCGCGATCCAGGTTCTCCATTTCGCCGTCGTCCCTGGCACCCGGCACTCGCCTGATCCGCCAATGGCACGGACGAAATCATTGCGTTGATGTGATTGAGGAAGGGTTTGTCTTCGAAGGGAAGACTTATTTGTCGCTGTCGGCGATTGCCCGGGAGATCACCTGTGCCCGCTGGTCCGGTCCAAGGTTTTTTGGTCTATGAGCGCACACCGGCAACTACGCGTGGCGATCTATACGCGTAAATCTTCTGAAGAAGGTCTGGAGCAGGAATTCAACTCACTCGATGCCCAACGTGAAGCCTGCGAAGCCTTCATCGCCTCGCAGAAGGAATTGGGATGGAAACCGCTGTCGCATCGCTATGATGATGGCGGCCTGTCGGGCGGATCAATGGAACGCCCTGCCCTGCTTCGCCTGCTGGAAAATGTGAAGGCAAAGCAGGTTGATGTTGTCGTCGTCTACAAGATCGATCGGCTCACGCGTTCGCTGATCGATTTCTCCCGCATCGTCGAGATCTTCGATACCAACAGCGTCTCCTTCGTCTCGGTAACCCAACAGTTCAATACCTCCACTTCCATGGGACGGCTGACACTGAACATGTTGCTGTCCTTTGCCCAGTTTGAAAGGGAAGTCACCGCAGAGCGCATCCGCGACAAGATTGCCGCCTCCAAGAAAAAGGGCATGTGGATGGGAGGACTGGTGCCGATCGGCTATGACAATGACGACCGCAAGCTGGTGATCAACGACGCGGAAGCCGAAACCGTCCGATGGCTGTTCCAGACCTACCTGCAACTGGGCTCAGTCCGCAAACTTAAACAGGCAGCTGATGCAAGAGGTATTGTCTCCAAACCACGAAAGGCCAATCGATCCAACTTGACGGGTAGCGTGCCACTCTCGCGCGGTCATTTGTACCGCATCCTGGCCAACCCGATCTACAAAGGCTGCATCAGACACGGCAATGACCTCTATTCCGGTCTGCATGAGGCAATCATCGAAAAAGAAACCTTCGACCGCGTTCAGATGATGCTCGCCATAAAGGCATCCAACCGCCGTACCAGGACCAATATCACCCAGCCACATCTCTTGACCGGATTGCTGTTTGACGAGACCGGCGATCGTCTGTCACCGACCCATGCCAACAAGAAAGGTCGACGATATCGCTATTACATCTCAAACCGGCTGATCCAGGCACGTCGCAGGGACAAGGATGGCTGGCGTCTTCCAGCCAAGCAGATCGAATCAATCATCCTGAATGAGATCACCCGCCTACTTCGCAACAAGGTCAGATTGCTGGATATGTGTGGTTACAGGGATTGCAATACCGAAACAGCACAAATAACCATCACAGCCGGTGCGGCGTTGGCAAACGAACTGGAGACTGCAAATACCGAAGATGTCAAACAACGTCTCCAGACAATACTCAATCGGATCGTGCTTCAGCGCGATTCGATAACGCTTCGGATCGACAGGTTCGGTCTGACCAAAATGCTGGGCGTGACAAGTGACTCACAATCTGATGGTGAGGTCGGGCTTTTTATCATCCGATTACCAATCCAGCTGCGCCGGCGTGGTGTGGAAGCCAGACTGGTTCTCACCGAAAAGCCCAATAGCTACTCGAGCCTTGATCCAAACCTGATCCGTCTGCTCGGCCAGGCCCATTCCTTCTTCGACAAGCTTAGCAGCGGTGAGTGCAAGACTATATCAGAGCTCGCCCACATCACCGGATCAAACGCAGCCGAGATCAGCCGTATTCTTCCATTGGCATTCCTTGCGCCCGAAATTGCTCGCGCAATCATGAGTGGACGCCAACCGGTTGAATTGACGGCTGAAGCGCTCAAGCGCCTCGATCACGTACCGTATTTGTGGAAAGACCAACACACAAAGCTTGGATTTCTCTCCTGATCCTCACATAATAAGCGATTGTGCCCGCAAACACTTGGCGGCGAAAACCGGCCTGCAGAGACAATCAGGCCAATTCCGCCACAAAAGCCCTACAGAGACCGTCTCTCCGCCAGAAGATTGCTGAACAGGCCCACTAACCCACGGAAAAGACGCGGCTATTTGGGAGAGACCGAGAACTACCTGAAAACGGCAGACTGAGTGGTGGGTCTGGAGGGACTCGAACCCCCAACCAAGCGGTTATGAGCCGCTGGCTCTAACCATTGAGCTACAGACCCAGAGTGTTGGCTGGCAACCTGTTGAGATCACAAACAGACTGCATGGAACTGCCAGCGCCGCTTCAGATAACCGCTTTACCCGAATCCGGCAAGTACCGAACTGCAAATATTGCATATGCCCAAATCCCTCCCCAATTTGGTGTGAGGAGACGGCTGGTATACACAAGGCAGCCACGAATACTGATACATTTCGTCAATCGAACCGGAGAAAAACGTGACACATTCGCAATATCCGACACTAAAATCCAGGCCTTTGCGCCTCATTGCCCTGTCAGCATTTTTGTGCCTGCTTGCTGCCATGTCAGATGTTACCGTCGCTCAAGAACGGCCAATGGCCGAACAGCCGGTTCCGGTCATTCGGGTTTCCGGACAGGGAGAGGAATTCCTTGCTCCAGATATGGCAATTTTGACATTGGGTGTCCTTCGAGAGGCCGAGACGGCGCGCGCTGCGTTGGACGCAAACAGCGCTGCCATGAAGGATGTTGTGGCAGCCATGAGAGAAGCGGGAATTGAAGACCGCGACCTCCAGACCTCCAATTTCTCGGTACAGCCACGCTATGTTTACCCGAAGCAACAACGCGACGGAACGCAGGAAGCCCCGAAGATCGTCGGCTACACCGTTTCGAATCAATTGACCGTGCGTATTCGGGATTTGTCAAAACTGGGTTCAGTTCTGGATACCGCGATCGGCTTGGGCGTAAACAATGACGGTAATATCCGGTTCACCAATGATGATCCATCTGCCGCGATAGATACCGCACGCGAAAACGCCATGAAGGATGCCCGTAATCGCGCTGAAACACTTGCCGGAGCAGCTGGAGTCAAACTCGGACAGATTCTGGAAATCTCTGAAAATTTCTCGCAGCCCCGGCCGACACCGATTTCAAGAACCATTCGAAGCACCGAATTTGCTGCCCAAAGCGTCCCGGTTGAAGCTGGTGAAAATCGCTATTCAGTGACAGTCCAGGCAGTCTGGCAAATAACGCCGGAATAATCTTGTAGTTCTTGACACCATAAACAACAAACCCTGCCCGAAAGGACTTCAGGCAGGGTCGGAATTCATATCGGTGTACTTACGCCCGGTTTCAGTAAGTGGCAACGACACGGCAGTGAGGGCTTTTCCGGGCAAATACGACTCCCACATGATAACCGTGACGATAACCGGTCACCAGGATCTTGCGCTTTGAAACGCGGCTTACACCTGCACGGTGAACACCCATCCGCCTTGCCTTTTTGACTGCCTTCCGTGGCTTGCACCAGCGTCCGTGCCGGTAACCCGGTCCATGCCAACCACGACGGCCTCGTGGGGCAACATATCTGTCATAGCGATAGGGCTTATAGCCGACATAATAGCCACCATGGCCATGAGTTCTGTAGGAGACATCCTGCACAATGATATCCACCTGCTGGTTTCCATAACCGGCGCCATAACCAATGTCGGCAGCATCTGCCTTTGCCGGTGCCAACGCCATTGCCGCTGCGACAACAAGAGTGGCGGCTATGGCACGTGTTATCGGATTTCTGATCATTTTGTTCTCCTGTCTTGCGTCTGCGGGCTTGGACAATCAGGTTCGAGCCCTGTTCAACGAGAGCCAGAAAACCACAGGTCACTTGAACGCTCCCAGAACTGCGCGTTCAGAAACTGTTCATGTATTTTTCCTGAATTAATTCAGCATGTTAATTGAGAAATCTGTGGAGGCTCGGCAATTGGAAATGTTGGCTTTAGACCCAATAAAATTGATTTTCATCAAACCTCGGCTACCGCATTTTGTTTATCTTGATATGCTTTGAGAGGGATAATTCCTTCATTCAGCTTTGGAAATTCGGTCGATGAGCCGGTTGTATTGGGAGTATGGAATTGAAACAATCAACAGGCGCTACACCGCTCAGCACATTTGAAGCGGTGTCGCTGGATCTTGAAACAACCGGCCTTGACCCTGCAAACGCGAGAATAGTCCAGCTTGGGCTGGTCGATATTTCCCGCGGTGAGATGAAGCCCCACTCTCAGTGGGAACAGATTGTCAATCCACAAATGCCGATGCCGGAGCAATCAAGGGAGATTCATGGCATTGACGATGAAATGACGTCCAGGGCCCCGTCGCTTGTGGAGAGCTGGGACCAGTTGATGGACCGGTTGGATAAACGCATCATTGTCGGACATACAATCGGATTTGACCTGACGGTTCTGGAAAACGAGGCCTCCCGGCACAAACTTCAGTGGAAAAAACCGAGAGCCTTGTGCGTCAAGATGCTGGCGACAATCGTGGCACCAGGTCTTGCCGACCACTCGCTCGATGCACTGGCGACCTGGCTGGGCGTTACAATCGAGGATCGCCATCAGGCATTGGGTGATGCCAAGTCGACGGCGCTGGTATTTCTTGCGCTACAGGAAAGATTGAAGCAGGCCGGAATTCATACGCTGGCCGAAGCCGAGCGTGCCAGCCTGCGGCTGGGTTCTGAAATTGAACGCCACGAACGCGCCGGTTGGCAACTGCCCGTCGAAACGCCAGGCGCAAATCGGGTGACGATGTCAGGATTTGATGCTGCCGCTTACAGCACTACCCTTGGCGACATCATGTCAAAACCTCCGAAGGTGATTTCGGGTGATACAAATTTGCTGGATGCGATGAAGCTGATGGCCAAATCCGGAATTTCCTCGGTCTTTGTGGATGATACGGGCGAGAGTGGCCGAAAAATCCAGCATTACGGCATATTGACTGAACGCGATGTCATGCGGCAAATCGCTTCCAAGGGCGAAGATGCATTTTCAACAAGGACCGGCTCGATCGCGACAAAGCCGGTGGAAAGTGTCCGGGAAAGTGCCTTCATTTATCGTGCACTCGGCAGGATGACACGGCTGAAATACCGCCATCTTGCGGTACGCAATGACGAGGACGATCTTGTTGGCGTCGTTTCAGCCCGCGATCTTCTTAAGGCTCGCACCAGCCCGGCCGTTGTTCTGGATGATACTATTGCCGGTGCGTCTTCCTCAATGGAACTGGAGAGTGCCTGGTCGACATTGCCTGCAGTGGTAAACGCATTGACAGCCGAGAACATTGCCTCTCCGACAATCTGCCGAATTATTAGTGAAGAAATCCGCGCAATGACGTCCCGCGCCAGCCAACTTGCCCTGGATGGCATGCGAGACGCCGGCAAAGGAGAGCCACCCTGCAATTTCGATGTCATGGTTCTGGGTTCCGGCGGCAGGGGCGAAAGCATGCTGGTTCCCGATCAGGACAACGCAATTATTTTTGCTGATGGTGAACCCGACGGCGAAAACGACCGCTGGTTTGCCGAACTGGGATCGCGCATTGCCGACATTCTCGATCAGTCGGGAATTCCTTATTGCAAGGGCGGTGTGATGGCAAAAAACGATATCTGGCGCGGTTCCACTTCTGTCTGGAAAGAACGCATTGATGGCTGGGTAGCAAAATCCTCGCCGCGCGACTTGCTAAATGTAGACATTTTTTTCGATGCAATAAGTGTTTTTGGAGACCATCAGCTATCCCAGAATATCTTTGAATATGCCTATCAGCGCGGCCATGAGAATGTCCCTTTTGCCAAACTCCTGGGCGAATCGCTCTCTTCGATACCCGATCCCTTCACGCTGTTCGGTGGACTCAAGGCAGATGGCAATCGTCTGGATTTGAAGATGCATGTGCTGTTTCCGGTTTCAGCGACCGCCCGAACATTGGCCATCCGTCACAATGTTGCTCGTCATTCAACCAGACAGCGTTTTGAAGGTCTTACCGAAGCCGGGGTCGGTGGCGAAGTGGATTTTGCAAATTTGATGGAAGCGCAGGAACTTGCATTTCAACAAGTTCTGGAAAATCAGAGCCGGGATATAGAATCAGGCCTCAAGGCATCAAACTTCATAGATTTGGGCAAGCTGGATCGCGTCAGCAAAAATGAGCTCAAAGATGCACTACGTAACGTTTCCATAATTCCCACCACAGTCAGGGATTTAATGTTCAACTAGCCCTGAAAATGGGTAATCATCGACGGGCTGATCAATAGTCGATTATTCCCATCTTCGTGCCGATATAGACCGCCTGTGCAATGGATGTGCAACCTAACTTGGTACGGGCTGATTTCAGGTAATCACGACCGGTGTGTTCGGAAATACCGAGTATCCTCGAAATGGTCAGCGCATCCTTGCCCTTGGCGGTCCAGATTAGACATTCAATTTCCCGAGGGCTCAGGGTCACTTCCTTGTAGTGTTTTTCCAGATCTTGGGGCGCTTTGGAGTGCACCAGGTACCCAAGTACTTCCAATAGATCTCCCGCGCCACGGAGTGCCTCCTCCCATCCTGCGTTTTCACCTGAGTGATTGAGCGAAAATATCGCCCTCAGATTACCGGTATTCTGAATTGGCACTGAGTATCCCAAATTGCCGGGAGTTTTTGTGGTCTCGGGTAAGACATGCCGCGACGGAACAAGTGTTTGGTCATCGATTTCCGACCAGAAAAAAGGAACATGTGTTCTGGATGCCCGCTTAACGATCGGGTCTGAATCCATCAGATTGCTATCAATGTAATTTTGTTGCCATTTCTTGGAGTAGGTCGCCGACATGAACTGCAGAATCTCGCCAGAGCTGCATTTCTGATAGGAAAAATAACAAACATGCCCGACCGGCAATTTTTTCTTGATGGCTTTCAATACAACATCAATATCTGATTCAAACAGAATCGCGCCTATCGCGTCTTTTATTGATGAGTTTGTAAGCAACTCCATAAGAACATTATTTAGTTTATCGATACGGACTATAAATAATTTTCAATGTATTGAATTTGGTATTTGAATACGAAAATCACTCGCCCAATCAAAATAAACCGAAAACCTTTCGTCCAAACTACTATACCCTTAATAAGTGTATATTGGGTCAAATTGCAAGCGCCCTATGGTGAAATGAACAAATTTCAGACCGACACAAGTCAAACGAGAATTCATCTACACTTTAGTGTGGTAACATCGATTACTACCTTAGATTGAATAAAATTTTCGAACTTCTGATCTGTGGGCGAAATGCGTTCTTTATAGCCGCTTGGCTTCTTACCGTGTTATCAATGCAATATGCGTTTTCCAAACTCATTTCTTGAAGAAATCAGAGAACGGCTTCCGATCTCGGATGTCATTGGCAGTCATGTCACATGGGACAAGAAAAAGACAAATGTCCCACGCGGTGACTACTGGGCATGTTGTCCGTTTCATGGTGAGAAGACACCAAGCTTCCACTGTGAAAACACCAAGGGCCGCTTCCACTGTTTTGGTTGCGGCCAAAGCGGTGATCATTTTCGGTTTCTAACCGAACTTGAAGGCATTTCCTTCCCCGAAGCTGTAGAACGCCTGGCCACGCAAGCCGGTCTGCAAATGCCGGTCTATGACAAGCAGCAACAGGTGCGTGATGAGCGCCAGTCGACCCTGTTTGATGTTATGCAGATGGCCACCGATTTCTTTGCGCAGCAACTTCACGGTCGGGATGGCGCAAAGGCAAGGGCTTACCTGCGTGATCGCGGATTATCTACACAGGTTCAGGAGACATTCGCGCTTGGATATGCGCCCGAAAGCAGGAATGCACTAAAGACCCATCTTTCGGAAAAGGGCGTTGAAAAGGACCAGATAGAAGCATGCGGGCTGGTTGTTTCCGGATCGGATATCGCAGTATCATATGACAGGTTTCGGGACCGGATCATGTTCCCGATCCCCAATTCGCGCGGGCGCACGATCGCCTTTGGCGGGCGGGCAATGCGCTCCGACAATCCGGCAAAATATTTGAACTCTCCCGAAACCGAACTGTTTCACAAGTCTAACGTCTTGTATAATTTTGCGCGTGCCAGAAAGCCTGTGAGAGATGAAAACCGGCTGATCGTTGCCGAAGGCTATATGGATGTCATCGCCCTTCATGCGGCAGGTTTCGAAAACGCCGTGGCGCCGCTCGGCACCGCATTAACACAGGTGCAACTCAATTTGTTGTGGCGCCTTCATAGTGAACCCATACTCTGTTTTGACGGAGATATCGCTGGGCTGAACGCCGCCTACAGGGCTGCAGACTTGGCACTGGAAGAACTGCAGGCCGGCCGTTCGCTTCGATTTGCCTTGCTTCCGGAAGGAAAGGACCCGGACGACATCATTCGTAAGCCAAGCGCTGGGTAAGCAAGAAAGCTTCGAGGAATAACAATTATTCGTATCTGAGCGGTCTGAGCCCTCATTCTCTCAAGCAGTATCCGACCTAG
>JBCCEP010000017.1:0-21788 GCA_039030215.1 Pseudomonadota bacterium | reverse complement strand
CTAGAAATGTCAGCCGGCTGACATTTCGAAGTTCCGGGTAATCACGAAGTACGTTGGGCAATTTGTAAAATGGAATTCGGCCGCAAAGATGATGAACATGATGCATGCCGATATTTGCCGTAAACCACCGCAGAACAGCTGGCAAATCATAAAACGAACTACCGTTAAGCGCCGCTTCGTGCCAATTCCAGTCCTGCTCCTTGTCCCAACTGGTTTCCTCGAATTGATGTTGTACAAAAAACAGCCAGACACCAAACATTGCGGCAAGCAGAACAACTGGCAGGTGGATGAGCAGCACCGTTTTGGGGCCAGCTATCCATGATAATGCCAAGATCGAGATCGCAATCGCAAGATTGGTTCCCATTGCACTAATCCAGGGTCGCCAACCTCGGCGCATCAATCCGACCGGAACTCGGTGTTGCAGCAGAAACAGATAGGCCGGACCTAAACCGAACAGCACCAACGGATGCCGGTAAAGGCGATATTTCATCTGACACCAATTCGATTTTTCCTGATACTCGGCAACTGTCAGTGTTTCAACATCGCCGATACCACGGCGGTCCAGATTTCCCGATTGTGCATGATGCATCGCGTGCGTACGCTTCCAGAACGAGTAGGGAGTAAGCGTCAAGACCCCGATGATGCGCCCGGTCCAGTCGTTCGCGGCACGACTCTCAAAAAAGGATCCGTGACCGCAATCGTGCTGGATCATAAACATGCGCGCAAGCAATCCGGCTGTAGGAATGGCGAGCAGTAGGGTGAACCAATACGAATACTCAAGTGACAACCACATGGTGATCCACAGACAAATCAGTGGCAGGGTCGTAATTGCGATCTCAAATATTGCGCGTAGGCTGTCCGGCTGGCTGTATACCGCAAGTTCACGGCCAAGCTTACGAGCGGCGGCGGGTTGCCTCGCATCGCTGCAAGCCGCGTTTCCTTGTGATGTCAAAATGATTGGTCTCCCATATAGCGAAGCCGAAGCACGTTATGAGTAACGCGACTTCGAACCGGCTTGGCTGAGCCGATAGCTTAAAACTGCGTCAGACGAGTTCGATTGTGCTGACTGCCGTTTTTCCGCTTCGTGAATCGACCTCGGTTTCAAATGACACTTTCTGCCCTTCGTGCAAACCCGAAATGCCAGCGCGCTCCAGTGCAGTTGCGTGAACGAAGACATCCTTCTGTCCATCTTCGGGTTCGATAAAGCCAAAACCCTTTTGGCCGTTATAGAATTTCACAGTTCCTATTGTCATGAATTCACCTTTCAAATTCGATTAGAGTAATTTTGTACCTGGCAAGCCGTACTCGCCGCCGGTATATTTTGGCATGCTATATAAGCCGTCTTGCAGTGCGCTCCGGCGTTATCTCCAGAGTGCAGTCTTTGTCACGTCAACGGTTAATATGCCTGCCTCGCCTTTCCGGTATCACATCGGCATCGTCCGCATTCTCGCGTTCGGACTGATCAAATCGGCGATTGGGCTCTACCTCCGTAGACATACTCGCTGGTCCCGAATGGCTAGGCAGCACGTTGCCTAGCTCGTCGTCTTGACCATCGTCGTTTCGGTTTACCGGGTACCCGCTGTTTCGTACCGCGGAAATTACGCCTTTCCGAAGTCGGTGTATCGGTGGAGGGTTTCTTGCCTACAACTTCCAGAGGCATACGGATAAGGCGCTCGATCGATGCCAAGTGGGGACGTTCGCTCTCGTCGCAAAAGGATATTGCGCAACCCGAAGCACCGGCACGCGCCGTCCGTCCAATGCGATGGACATAGCATTCGGGTACATTTGGCAGTTCGTAGTTGACGACATGGGTGACATTGTCGACGTCAATTCCACGTGACGCAATGTCGGTTGCAACAAGGACACGCAAATTGCCGTTTCTGAAGTTTTTTAGTGTCTGCTGACGAGCACCCTGTGACTTATTGCCATGCAGCGCTTCTGCGTTGACCCCATCACCACCAAGTCGTTTTACAACCTTGTCAGCGCCGCGTTTGGTTCGAGTGAATACGATCACTCGCTTAAACTCGGGTCCTGCAAGAAGCTCCATCAGCCGCCCGTGTTTGGCAGCAGCGACGAGATGATGGACTTGCTGATCAATCCGGTCAACAGCCACGGTTTGCGAGCCTATTTCCACACGCTTGGGCTCACAAAGAATATCTTGCGCAAGTACACCTATTTCTTTCGGCATTGTAGCTGAAAACAGCTGCGTCTGACGGCGTTTTGGTAGTGTGTTGACGATACGGCGAATGTCTCGAATGAAGCCCATGTCCAGCATGCGATCTGCTTCATCGAGAATGAAATGATTGGCATGGCTTAGATTGACATGACCGTCCTGGATCAATTCGATGAGACGGCCCGGTGTCGCGATCAAGATGTCCACGCCTCTCCTCAATGCATTAATCTGGGGAGCCTTGCCGACACCTCCAATTACAACCGCGTGCCGTAGACGTGTTCGCCGTCCATAGGTCTTAACGCTGTTGGCGATTTGAACGACCAGTTCACGTGTTGGAGCGAGAATCAGCGCCCTGGTATGACGTGCAGTTACGGATCTGTTTTCTTTTTCCAGATTGTGCAGAAGCGGCAGCGTGAATGCAGCGGTTTTTCCAGTACCGGTCTGGGCGATGCCAAGAAGATCCTCTCCCCTTAGCAATAAAGGAATGGCCTTTGACTGAACTGGCGTCGGCTGTTGATAATTGGTGTTCTTGAGAGCATGTAAAAGCGGCTCGGAAAGGCCGAGCTCAGCGAAATTTTGGATTGGCACTATCGATTTGTCCTTATTGCGGCTCTCTCGCGCAATCAAGCGCGCAAATGGTGCTGGCCGCCTCGCTTCTTCCACGCGCATCTGGATCAAACGATAATTTAATTGAAAACGTCTCGAAACTAATACACCCACTTTGAATGGGCGAACCGCGCGATCGCGAGAATTCTTGTCATGCAGATGGACCTTTCACATCAATAAGTCAAGCAGATAGGTAATTGCCCATGTGGGTTGGCGGTGTTTTTGCATATACAGGCCATACTCTGCGGCATGATCTGATGCAAAGTTCGGCACGAAGCGAAAATCCGTGTCGACATGTTTGGGCAAAGAGGAATTTGGTTTACAACACTGCGGCGAAATGTATCCTGAAGGGATATCGGAGAGCCCGCGTGTTGGCGTGGCCTCAATATCCCACTTGAGCTATGATTGGATTTGCTTGATGACCGAAGTCAAATCGGGCGACACTGTACGAATTCACTACGTTGGAAGCTTGGTCGACGGCAGCCAATTCGACAGCTCGCAAGGCCGCGAGCCGCTGGAGTTTGTAGTGGGATCCGGGCAGATCATACCAGGACTCGACAAATCGCTTGCCGGAATGACAGTAGGAGAGAAGAAAACTGTCAATGTACAGGCTGCAGACGCGTACGGTCACATAGACCCAAACATGCGACAATCCGTGCCGCGCGATAATATTCCCGCCGACATACCAATAGAAGTTGGCACACAATTGCAGATGCAGAGCCAGGACGGGCAGACAATCCCGGTCATGGTGGTCGAAGCTGATGACAATACAGTAGTGCTAGACGCAAACCATCCTCTCGCCGGCAAAGACCTGATATTTGCGATCGAACTGGTATCGATCAATTAGCAGATTTCCCACTGGAAGCTCTTGCTGATACACTCCACGCATTCTTGAAAATTCAATAATTGTATATTCCGATCAACAGAGTAGTTCCCAAGAAGGCCAATTGGCATTTCAGCGCTAAACTCAGCCTTTATTAGTTCATCAATGGCAGCTTTTGGCACTTGGCCGTACTGGCAATATCCGAGCACGACGTCTGTTTTTGACTGAAACTTGATGAAACCAACACATTGTTACAACTGTTACTTTTGCCTGGAACAAGCGAAAATTTAAGTTTGTTGGAATAACATGGAACGAACAAAACTGCCTTTGAAGATGTTCTCAACCTTCATCTGTAGGGTATGCACTCCCTTTATTCTGTGCACTTGATGCAGCCGACGCGTGTCTGTGAATCCATTTCCAATCGTTGCCAACCTTCACAAGGGAGACTGTCCAGCGAATGGGAATAATTGACTGTGCATCAGATATTGTCAGATGGATATTTAGCGTGATTGCAACAGTTGCTGCATCCGAATGAATCACAACATCTTTCCACAGCCACTCGAATTGTGTTGCTGTTGCATCTCTAAAATTTCGCTCGAATACGGCGGCAACAGCGCTTCTACCCGAACTCAACTCGTCTGCACCCGTTCCAATAAGAGAGATATCTTCACCATCAACAAAGATGGTCATCAATCGATCTAGATCCTTGGCACAGTAAGCTTCTGCATATTCGTTCAGTGTCGCCATTATGGCGTCTCGTGGTGTCATTGCCTGTCCTCTCCCAACGAGTTGCCCGCTCTTACAATTAGGAGAAGGTGGATAAGAATACGCGCTGCAAAGTCCGTTTTGCAATTGGGCGTGTTCGCAATGTCCCGAATGTGGGATCGAAAATAATGTGTACGAAAGTCTGCTCTTGGCACTTAACGGACATTGGCTATCATTAACTAAAGTGTCTGTTTCTGGCACAAAACAGTCGTCACGGATCACTTGCCAGAACGTCCGTTTTTGGCCCAAAACAGACATCGGAACATTGGAAAGTCTATTTCTGTTTTTGTTTGAGTCTTATTACTTTCGTTGACTGATTCTTGCTACCAATCAGAAACCAACTGCGCATTTCACCTTTTCCCTTGAGTTCGATTTCTCCTGCGTCTTCAAACTCAAAATCATCAGCCAGCCTCACTCGAACGGAATCTGAGACATGAATCTTGTTGGGGGTACCCGTTGATTCATATCGACTTGCAACGTTCACTACATCACCCCACAAATCGTAGGCAAATTTTCGTGTGCCGACTATTCCTGCAACCACTGTCCCGGTATGCATCCCAATTCTAATACGTAGTGGTTCTGGAAAATTCTTGGCGTATTCTTCAAAGCTTTCTAGCGCAGCGAGCGCAAAGTTGGCTACCTGCTGGCAATGGGTTGAACTACGATCCGGTACGCCGCCGACAACCATGTAGCAGTCGCCGATCGTCTTGATCTTCTCAAGTTCATACTCTTCGACGAGTTCATCAAAACGGTGGAATACGTCATTGAGCATACTTACGATTTCAAGCGGGCTCAGCTTTGTAGACAGTTTAGTAAATCCAACAATATCAGCGAATAGAACTGTCACCTCAGGATATGTATCTGCGATCATCGACTCGCCCTTTTGTAGACGCTGTGCGATAATTGCCGGCAATATATTGTGTAGCAGTTTTTCTGAGTGGTTCCGTTCCTCGGCCAAGGCCGTTGCTTGCTCTTCTGCTTCTAGAGCTTTTTTCTCCGCAGTACTAAGAGCCTTGGCAAGACGCGATGCCATAGAATCAATTGCTTTGCCTAAGATCCCGATTTCATCCTTGCCAGATATATCTGTCCTGGCATCAAGATTACCCGCACCAATTTGCTCCACGGTATTCATGAGCACAGTACTAGGGCGCAGTAGCCGTCGTTGAAGCACCCAAACCATAGCGGCGATTAGTGCCAGCAATAGTGAGCTTGTTGCGATTATGGCAATGAGATCATTTTGCGACTGACGATTTAGATCCGCTAATTCTGTCTTAGTCCTGCGATCAATCATTGACAGAAATTCGCCGATTGGCTGCATAATAGCTGCCTTGGCTGCATGATAGTCTTCGTCATGAAGGATGCGGCTAGCTAATTCCAAATCGGGCGCTCTCTCCTGAGCGAATGAACCTGTGCCGTCATCGAACTTGCCTTCAACCGCATTCATGGCAACTTCTTCACGCCTTACCAATTCATCCGATCGGTTTTGTGCTTCCTTCAATTTGCTAAATTCGTCTACGGTGAATCCAGCTCGTTGCATTCGATCTTCTAGAGACTGTCCAGGTCCATCCAATGACGGTTCAGGTAAAACCTCAGCAATAACCAGATCCCAGTATACGCCCTCATAACCTTCAGGTCGGGCGGCCTTACCGTTTCGAATATCAAGAATATTCCTGTAGTAGTCTCTGTATCGGGTTTCGCCGGTAATCGCATAGGTTCTTGCTAAACGGGTCAGATCGTCTGAAGACTGTCTCAGTTCATCGGCAAGTTTATATGACAGGTGGCGTCGTTCTTCAGCTGCCTCGACACCCTTTTCCAAGTTGCGAAGAATAACACCTTGAACGATGACCGCGGACGCCAATACTAGGCTTCCAGCTAGAAATATCTGAAGAAGACGATTTATTCTCAACTATCTATCCCAGTACGGTATATTGGTTCTTGCAGGTCGACGCCTCGGCAACCATCACGCGTCCGTATTTGAAGCCAAGTGATCAAACTGCTGCGACATCCATTTATTGGCAGATCTTGTCAAATATTTGCACACTACGGCCAGACGGAAAGACCACTGGATGATGTCTTTCTTTATTGCCAACTGACATTGATCATGTATCTCCAAAATCGTTTCTGACGCAGATCAGACATTCAGCTAAAAGAGAGCGCAGAACAAAGAAACAGTTCGTAACGATCACCTTGAATAAAATTGGTTTCTCAGTTGTTCCCGCAAACGTAGCCTTGCTGGATAGTCTGACGTAAATCTTTCCGCAGAAATGCCCTCCCAAACCTGAGCATAAACACGCATTTTGTTGCCGCCATAAATCTTTGCGAGGTCTTCATTGGTGTATCCCCGTGCCCAAAGATCATCGGTGATGGCAGCCAGGATTTTGGCTAGCTCTCCATTTCCCGTTGCGCCCTTGTTAAAGGCGTCGATCATGTATCCACCGTCGTCATACATGCTCGCATTAGCCTTGGCGAAGTCAACAACCAATTGGGTTGAAAACATGTCGTCAGTGGCAATACCAACATGATCCACTCCGACGAGTTTGACATAGTAGTCGATCATATCAGCTGCTTGTTTTGGTGAAATATCTTCAGGCCAGATGCCGTCCATCATCCATTCGGTGAACGTCGGCGAAATATAGCCACCTGATTTCGCAGCCCGAACTGCCTCATCATCAGGGATAGCTCGGTAGCATCCGCGCGGTGTCGCGGCGGGTTCGCCTTTGTAAAGTCCGGCTGGCACCGAATGGGTGTAGACAAAGGGGACGCCAGGATAGTTTTCTTCCATATAGGCCATAGCATCATTGGCCGTCTTGGAGCCGGTGTGACTTAGATCCAGCAATATGCCGAACCGGACCATCTCATCGATGACTGATTTCCCCCATGGGGTCAGGCCGATGTCACGGCCGTTATAGGCAGCTAACTGACCCGAACCAGTTCGAAAAATATCGTTATAGGCCAGGATCATGCTCTTGATTCCCATATCCTTGAGCAACGCCATCTTTTTTAGATCGCCATTGAGAATGGTTGCTGTCTGGCTGTTCCAGATCACGGCGGTCTTGCCCTGCAAGTGTGCAGCTTCAATGTCGCGGGTTTGATTCACAATTAGATATTTGTCAGCTTGTTCTGCCATCGCAGCCCTGAAATGATAGTGTTGCTCCAACAATGTCTCAAACGACATGTCAGCTGCTGCGAGGGTCATCTCATGCCCTGTAATGCCGTTTTCTCGCGCCCGGGCGAAATAAGTGTGTAACTGCTTGTTTTCCGTCCAGCCGGTACCATAAGGGCTTGCCAACATACCTAGGACAATTGTGTCTTTCACAAATTGCTTCGCTTTGTCAGATGCAGGCCATGTCTTGCTTTCCTCGCTGGCTGTAACGGCGCTTGCATTCAATATTACAATGACAATCAAGGTCAGGATTGTTCTCATTTTCCATTTCCCTTCTAATGCTTGATCGCAATCGCGCAAATCATCGGAATGCGGACACGATTGGGCTATGCAGTTTCAGTTTCCTGAACCAAAATTAATCGGATTTTCGAATTCCACCTGCTTCCAGCCGGCTAAGTCAGACGGAATATCTATACCGGCTCCGAATACTCCCGCTTCCGCACCAAATATCCACTCGTCAAAGGTAACCAGATATTCGGGACGGCCGAAATCGTCATATTCAAGAACCAGCCGGGAAGGCAGAGATTTTTCACCTTCGACAACCCACAACTGCCAGCTTGTCCCTGGACTATCGAACAGAAAGTGATGGGTTTTTGCAGTCGGTTTTGCAGGATCGACATAACCGTCAATTAGCGTGACTTCACTCGCAGGGTCTTCAATGGCTTCCACGAAATTGTCCCTGATGTAGTCGATAAGCGGTGTGTTTGACAGGCCATTATCGTCCATGAAATCGGCCAACGCATTCAACTCGCCGGCAAAATCAATCCGGGAATACTCCAACTCGGAAAAATCATAGACAAGTATCGTCTTGCCGTCATAGGAAACGGCCCACCGGCTGCCATCATCAAACACTGCTTCCGTGATCAATTGGTTGGGGCGTTTAATATCGCTGCGGTGACGAACTGTGGTCTTGATGAACGTATCCTCAAAGGGCTCGTCATACATTGAAGTGGTCACGATCCTCACGCGTTCCTCGGCGCCAAAATCAGAACTCATCTTGTTGATGATCATCATTGGGTCGCCGTCCTGGGCGAAAGAAACTACCGAACCAGCGATCAACATCGCGCACCCGGCAAATGTTCTGGTGATCAAATCTCTCATCGCCACTTCCTCCGGATTGCCTTACGAACCCCACGGCGTACACGCCTGCGAACTTTCCGACGAGCACGTCTGCGAACACCACGCCTGACAACGCCTCTTGGCAGCGGAGCACCATAGACCGGACATGGAACCCTATTTCCTGCTGCATCATAACACTCCACCGCTTGCTGCGCTTCAGCCGGATCTGGCTTTAGCGCAAGGCCGGCGGCTGTGCTTGCCAGCAGTCCAGCTAAAAAACTGCGCCTGTTCAT
Organism: Pseudomonadota bacterium; assembly: GCA_039030215.1. Lineage (GTDB taxonomy): Bacteria > Pseudomonadota > Alphaproteobacteria > Rhizobiales > Rhizobiaceae > BOKV01. Next base: position 12,906 of record JBCCEP010000017.1, on the reverse strand, counting down.
GCTGTTTTTACCTCCTGAGTCTTTTTATTGTTTACAAGGCAATCCGGGCCCGTAGGCCAAACAGCCAAAAGTCGTCATCCACTGTACTAAGTGCCGGGTTATGAACATATTCAACGCTTGGCGTCACAGCGATTTGGGGTGTGATCTGGGCGCGGTAATACGCTTCCATAGTGTACTGATCGTCCAAACCAGGCAGGAAGGTTGCTTCGTTGACCTGTCCCCAGTTCAGGCCCAATCCAAATTGATCGCCCCGGTCATGCACGGAATAGAGAAACCCAACGCTAACTGATTTTTGCAGAAGGCTTCCGCCCTCATCGGTCCAACCACCACGGATAAATGGCGTCCAGTCGCCGAATTGGCGAACATGGGAAAACGCAATCCCCCAACCGTCCTGGGTTCCTGCTTTAATACTTTCATCAACATGCCAAAGCGTGATGTGCGTATTGTCGTTGTAAATCCGTCCCTGACTGGCGGTCCAGCCGATCTCGATCGACTTGAAATGCTCACCATCGTTGAACAAACGGTCGAAACTGTCGTCAAAAGGATGGGTCGGATCGGAATAGGCATTGGTGATACCACCGATCACATAGAAATTTTCGCCAAGCATGGTGGCCCCGGCGATGCCGAGCGTCGCATCATTGGGAAGAAAAACTGCCGCAGAACCTGTGCTGAAGACAAGATTGGTAAATCCGGTCCAGGGTGACCCGCCAACGAAAGTATCAACATAGTCGGTGACATCCAGATAGCCTGCAATAACCGTCGAACGCCCCTGGTTGAAACGCTGGCGCCAATACAGGTTGGTCCACCTGCCTTCCTGATCACTGAATGGCCCGCCAATTACACCGACATAGCCCAATGCACCGAGACCCCAGCCGCCGGGCGGGATCTGGCTGTAGCGATTTCTCTTTTCGACCTTAAAGACAAGTGCACCGTCCTCTGGTGTCCCGCGGTTCACCAGGGACCAGGACCCAAAGAATCTCGCAATACCACCGGAAGACTTATGGATATCAGCGTCGCTGGTAGAAGCAAATCCAAGCGCGGTATAATCAATTCCGAACGAAAAGCCGGTGGTGGCTTCCAGTTCATCCTTCCAGTCAAACCAGGGCTGGAGATCAATGCCTTCCGACAAAGAAGGTACTGCCAACCTGTCGTCAATGATCAGGTTTTCAACCGTATCGGGACTGCCGAAGCCAGGCGCAGTTACCGCGCTTTCCTGGGCGTGTGCTGGAAGATTCACCGAAGCAAGAACAACTACGGCGCTTTTCAATAAATTTGGTGAGCACTTGAATTGCAAAATGATCCCTAAATTCCCAATGCAGAACGTCTTGGTTCAATCCGTGTTGGTGATTTTCCTATCCTGCGAACTCGCCTTGTACCTGTTTTTCAGCTGTGTCATCCACTGACTTAAGCCAACTGTTGGATTGGTATTGGCGGCAACAGATTTTGTTTCAACAGTGTCCAGATCAAGCGTAAAGGTCGCTTCCATTACCTTTAGCCCATCGACCAAAAACATGGATTTGGCGGTTGGTTCGATTTTCAATGTTCCGTTGATTTTAACGGGCGTATAAATCTTTGCTGGAATTTCACCGGCGGATGATCGAATCTGGATCATCTGGTTCGGATTGGGTGGCGGCGTATGGCTACACATTCCGCGTTCAGGAACTAGATAACTTATTTGCGCGCCATCATCTGTTGCCGGCCCCGGAATTATGTATCCGGCGACAGAAATTTCCTTTCCGTCTAGGTTTGTATTACCGGCGGTGGCAGCTTTCTTACGGCGCTCGGCAACTATCCAGCGCTGATCAATATACCAGTCAGTATCAATACCTGCCTCTTCTAGCCTGGCTTCTGTTTCGGACAGCCTTAAGCGCAAATCCTCTTTGACTTTTCTCTTGGTGGTGTCTGTTTCAAGCCGTTCCCTGTACTTTACAACAAGTCGCAGATTTTCGAGCTGATCTTCAGCCAACTCCAGGAATGGATCATCATACTCCTGGACGCTTTGATCGATCATGCTGCGCCAATCGATCTGCTGAGATGCCAGCGCGCTGTAAGGTATCGGAATGATTCCGACTGAAAGCAAAAGTGCTATCGCAATCCTCATCTCAGTCCCTCTCCATATTCATTGCCAACCGTGGAAATCTCCTGACCTATGCCATGATCAATATGGAATTTGACTGCGGGTAAGCGGACGTTTGGCGGGCCGGTAGGCATAGTCGTTTGTATCAACCAAGGTATTTTTGTAGGCGATCCCGTCTTTCATCACGAGAAGCAGTTTGTCTTCTTCAAGTATCAGGTCGATGTTTTCGACTGGATTTCCATCCCAGACCAGAATGTCGGCATAGGAATCAGGCGCAATTGTACCGATTGAATAGGTCGGATAGGGATCAAGCGGACCGGACCATTTAAGCACTTTTCCCGCGTTACCTGTGTGCATCTTCCAGACATGTGCCGGAGGGTAGTTAGCTTCATTCACCTTGCAGGTAATATCCTCTTTGGCAATTTCGCTCAGACCAGGTCCAAACATGTCCGCACCGCCAATCATAAACACGTCATTTTCGAGCATCATTTTCGCGGCCTTACGTGCGCCTTCACCGACTGCAACTCCCTTTAACTTCTGCTCATGCGTGAAAAAGTCAGGCATGGTTTCATACGAACCAAAGGAGTTGATGCTCATGTAGCATTGAAACGACCAGGTAACGTCCTCACCCTTGGCTGCCAGCTGCTTGACAATATCCTCTGAGACCAGAAATCCGTGCTCAAAACTCCGTACACCGGCGTCAATGGCGCGCTGATAAGAGGTATCATGATAAGCATGTACCGCGACATAGGTGCCATAATTCTCGGCAATTTCCACGGCTGCTTCAACTTCTTCCTGGGTAGCTGCTGAAATCTCTAAGGGATCAAATCGGCTTGCGACACCACCTCCGGCCATGAGCTTTGTGAAATGCGCGCCATTACGGTAATTGCGTCGCGACGCCTCGATAACATCGTCACGATTGTCAACTATCATAGAATGTTGAACGATCGCGCCATAGTCCGTCGGCGAGAGGTCATTTCGCGCGCCCCAGTCGCCATGTCCGCCCGTATGGCTCAACACGGCACCAGATGTATAGATGCGAGGCCCAATAAGGAGCCCGCGCTGCATGGCTAATGCGACACCGCGCGAGTTGCCAGCGATGTCACGAACGGTTGTGATACCTTTCATAAGGTAGTTTTCGCGCATGGCTTGAATAGCAAATGCGCCACCTGCACCAAAATCGTACTCGTCAAAATAGGTGTTGGTACCTTCCGGCGTCTCGAACATCATGTGAGTATGCATATCGATCAGGCCAGGCGTGATGGTTTTACCACTGGCATCTACCACATAGGCCCCAGGTACATCGATCGGATCGGTCGAGACCTGAGTGATGACATTTCCCTCGACGAGAACATTGGCTCCCTTTATCAAATCAGGGCTAAAGCCGTCGAAAACATCAGCATTTGTGAAAAGTATTGGTGTTGGTTTTTTCTCTTCCTGTGCGGTGGCAGCAGTGAAAAACGCACAAAGAAGCACTGCAAAGCTCACGAAAAATCGCTGCATCATTTCCTCCAGATTCCGAGTGCAAGCCCGATTGAATTGCCTAGTCTAAAACGTTGCAGAAAAAAGGCATTGTCAGTTTCGAATGATGCGGACAGTTTATTTTTAGAAATGATAATTTTTTGAGTTAGGGTATTTGCTAACAGTTTTCCTGCTATAGTTTAGCCTAATCATGGGATCCAAACGCCTGCCATTAACTCGAACTGTCCATCTTGTACCGCTTGTGGCGGAGCTTGAACGTCGGGGCTTGGATTCCAATAAATTGCTGGACCAATTTGGCTGGTCGTCAGAGACGATTTACGATCACGATGCATTTGTGCCTGCCCAGATGATCTATGACTTTACTGAATGCGCAGCTAAACTGTCAGGTGATCCTCATTTTGCGGTTCATGCAATTGAAGCAACGGATTTGAAAAAATGGCCGCTATTTGTTGATGCCATAGAATCCTCTCACTCCGTCGCCGGATGTTTCCATTACATCATTAGTAAGGTAAGGGCCGAGACAACCGCAATCATTTACAGCATGCATTCTGATGGCAAAGTAGCTAGGATCGAAGCGCAACGCACCTTCGATCCAATTCGCTATCCCAGACAGATCGATGGCATGGCTACAGTGATATTTGCAAATTTGTTAGAGTTACTAGTAGGTGAAAAGTACCTGCCGGAAAATGTCATAGTATCCTGCGGGGACACGTCTGCAATTCCACTGAACCAATTCCCAAAAGGCTGCCTGCTTGCAGGAAAGAAGGCTTTCTCAATAACATTCCCATCGCAATGGCTAGACATTGGAATTTGCCCATTTGAGCCAGAAGGCCATAACCATGCGACGGATTTTATGTTCAAAGAGATTTCCACCTTGTCGGTTAACATTGTAAAGGGTGAGATCAAAAACCAACTTTCCGATCGTAATCTGAAGATCGAAAAAATTGCCAGCACATATGGTATGAAACCGCACGTGATGCGACGCGTATTGGCAGAAAAGCGTACTTCGTTCAGAGAGATTTACAACACTGCCAGATATGAAAAATCGCGTGATTTGTTGGTAAACACGAACAAACAAGTCTCTGAAATTGCATCCGATATCGGTTACGCAGAGGTAGCCAATTTTACCCGTGCGTTTAAGGGTTGGACTGGCCAGACTCCTGTCCAGTACAGGAGAAATCATTCATAGGCGCTTGGTAAAATGAGCGCCATCGCCGGAGCCCTCGACAAAAATGAGATAGTCATGTCTCCCAGGAGACATTGCGAACCACAAGAATGACCACTTTTGGTACTTATAGGACATTACATAGCCAAGCCGTGATGTCTGCATTTGGCCCAAAGCGGACATTAGTCCGACAGGACCAAAGTCGGTACAGCAAAGAATTTATTCGACAACTTTTGCCAGATCGAGTTGTTCAGTGCGCGTCAGTCAAAACACTAAATTAACGGGATTTGCTGCCGGGTAGCCAGAAACGCCCAAATCCGGCGGGTAACAATGTTTGTATGTTCCCGGTTCCTGAGCAGTCTGATTTCCAGATCAATTTTCCAGTGCTCTTTTCCAGTCACTACTAGAACACCGGAATCCAGATCTGGTGCGACCAGGCTGTAAGGCAGCCAGGCGACACCATCGCCATCACGTGCTCTTATGCGTAACGCGCCCGCCATGGAGTTTTCATAAACGACCGAAAGCCGATTTCTGATCTTGGCATTATCCAACAATGGATCAATGTGTCGTGTGATCGGAGCGCTTTCCCCAAACCGAAGCCATGGAATTCGCGGACCGGCTTCGGCATCAAAACGAAAAAGCGGCTCGCCGCCTGCACCGGGCTTGCATACCGGCACCAAGGAATCTGTGCCGATTTTTATGGATTCAAGACTGGAATCTTCTGCGATACTCCGGCCATAGGCACTTTCAAACGCGATTGCGAAGTCAATTTCCCGGTTCTCCAGCGCGGCGATGCAAATCTGTAGATCCTCCGCTCGAAGCCTCGAGATCATGGCGCCATAAACATTTTCAAATGCCTGTAACCATGCCGGGAAAAAGCGCCAGCCGATTGAGTGTTGTGCCCCAAATGTGACGACATATTTGTCAGGCAAAGACTGTGCTTCGATGATCTGAGCACGCTCATATTCAAGACGCTCCAAGGCCTGGCGACTGGCTTCAAGCATCTGCTTACCTGCCGACGTCAGACTGACGGGATGTCGCCCTCGTTCTACCAGATCAGTCCCAACCCAGGCCTCCAACGCCTTTACGCGCCTGCTAAACGCAGGCTGGCTGATGTTGCGCACCTTGGCAGCCTGGGAGAAATTCCCAGTCTTTGACAATTGCTCCAGATCTCTAAACCAAGACAAGTCCATATGATGCTACTTATGCATTTTTTGCATAATGTTAGAAAAACATAACATTGGATGCAAGCTCCATGAACCCGTAGGCTCAAATCCAGAATCCAAGGATCAAAACCCCAAGAGTGGTAGTCGAGTTCATGAGCGTTGCCTCAAACGTTGTTCCATCAAAATCAGTCCTTGATCTTTCGGACTTTTCGAAAGTCTCGCTGTGCCATCATCCGACCCCTATCGAGCAAATGCCCCGTTTGTCGGCCGAGTTGGGAGGTCCCAGCCTTTTTATAAAGCGGGATGACTGTACAGGCCTTGCGACGGGCGGGAACAAGACGCGAAAACTGGAATTCCTGGTCGGTGAGGCGATTGAACAACAAGCTGACATTCTTGTCACCCAAGGCGCGGTTCAATCCAACCATGTACGCCAGACAGCTGCCGCTGCATGCAAAGTTGGCATGAAATGCCATGCACTGCTTGAACGGCGTGTACCCGGCCAGGGCGAAACCTACGAGGAAACCGGCAATGTGTTCCTCGACAAGATTTTTGGTGCAACAATCGAGTTTCGTCCCTCGGGCCTCGACATGAATGCCGAGGCAGAGGCGGTTGTGGCGCGGCTAAAATCGGAAGGTTTTCGACCCTATTTCATCCCGGGCGGAGGCTCAAATCCAACAGGTGCCTTGGGCTATGTGTCGTGCGCACTGGAAATTGCCGAACAAGAACGATCAATCGGATTGTCGTTTGACTGGCTTGTGATGGGAACCGGCAGTACCGGCACCCAGGCAGGACTTGTTGCTGGTTTTGAGGCTTCAGGACGCAAGCTACCTGTCATGGGTATTAGTGTACGGCAACCACGGGAACGTCAGATCGAGGCCGTCCACAAACTGGTAAATTCTACGCTCGAGATCTTGGGACATTCGTCAATTGCAGCCAGCGAGATACATGTCGACGATGGATATGTTGGCGAGGGATACGGGATTCCCGCAACATCAACGTTGGAAGCCATTTCGACCACTGCTCTTTACGAAGGAGTTTTGCTTGATCCGGTTTACTCGGCCAAAGGCATGGCCGGCCTCATTGGTCTCGTAAGACATGGATTTTTCAAACCAACCGATAATGTCCTTTTCCTCCACACCGGGGGGTCGGCGGCTTTGTTCGCTTACGAGGATATCATCCAAACTGATCAAAAGTGATGTCATTCTTGATGATTGAAAGGAAAATATCATGAAAAACACCTTGAAAGTGCTAACGCTCACAACAGCCTTGAGCATGGTGGCTGGCGTTGCATCTGCTGCTGAAAAAGTGAACATAGGAGTTCCTTCATGGACCGGGGCACAAGCAATTGCTCACCTGTTGAAGGAGGTTGTTGAGAGCCGTATCGGTGGTGAAGCTGGTATGGTGCCCGGCAACAATGCGACAATCTTCCAGGCGATGGATCAGGGCAAGGGTGACATCGATGTTCATCCTGATGTCTGGTTGCCTAACCAGGAGAGTTTCACCAAAAAATACGTAGACGGTGCTGGCACGGTTCAGCTTTCCAGTAATCCGTACGAAGGTAACCAAGGCTTCTGTGTTTCAAAAGACTTTGGTGAAGCGAACAACATTACAGATATTGCCGATCTAGGCCGTCCGGATGTTGCGGAAAAGATGGACAGCGACGGTAATGGCAAAGGTGAGATGTGGATTGGCGCTCCTGGTTGGGCGTCCGCAAACGTTAATGAAGTCAAGGTTCGCGACTACGGTCTTCTCGACTTCATCGAGCCAGTCCGTGCGGAAGAGAGTGTGAAAACCGCAAGGGTAAAGGACTCGATCGCCAAGGCTGAAGGTTATGCATTCTATTGCTACAAGCCGCATGCCATATGGTATCAGTTCGATGTAAAGATGTTGACTGAACCGACCTTTGATCCAGCAAATTACGTTATGGTCCAGCCATCCGATGATCCGGACTGGTACGATAAATCCAAAGTTGCGACAAAGGATGCATTGAAAAACGTTCAGATTGCATGGTCGAAATCGTTGGCTGATCGGTCACCAGCGATTGCCGAATTCTTCGAGCGCTTCAACCTTGAGGCCGATGACGTTTCAAGCTTCGCATTCGAAATTTCAGGTAAGGGTCGTGAACCAGCTGAAGTTGCCAAGGAGTGGGTCGCTGCAAATCCAGAGCGCGTAGACGCCTGGCTTGGCCTTTGATGAAAAATCTGACAGCGCCTCCTGAAAGGGTGGCGCTGTCCACTTTAATCATCCAAGAGCCGCAGGTGAGTTCAATTGTCTGACATGGGCAACACGCAACCAGAAGACTGCATGATCAAGGTCAGCGGTGTCTGGAAAATTTTCGGCGCCAAGGCTGATGCCGCCTTGGCTGCAGTCCAGAACGAAGGGCTCGGGAAAGCTGAAGTTCTAGAACGCTACAACGCGGTTGTTGGTGTTGCAGATGTGAACCTGGAGATAAACCGGGGTGAGATTTTTTGTATCATGGGTCTGTCGGGCAGCGGAAAGTCAACGCTTGTACGGCATTTCAATCGGCTCCTGGAACCGACGGCTGGCAGCATAGAAATCGAAGGCATTGACGTGATGGGTCTGCCGCCGAAAGAGCTGATGGACTTTCGCAACAAGAAAATCGGAATGGTGTTCCAGAACTTTGCGTTGATGCCGCACAGGTCTGTCCTGGACAATGTCGCGATGCCTCTGGAGATCAGAAAAGTAAACAAGAATGATCGCATGGCCAGGGCTTCAAAGATGCTTGAGATTGTGGAGCTATCAGCCTGGGGGAACAAGTTTGCCCATGAACTTTCAGGTGGGATGCAACAGCGGGTCGGCCTTGCTCGTGCGCTGGCAGCAGATCCAGATGTTCTGCTTATGGACGAACCTTTCAGCGCGCTTGATCCGTTGATCCGGCGACAGTTACAGGATGAATTCCTGCGCCTGTCCAATATTTTGAAGAAGACGACGGTTTTCATCACGCACGATCTTGATGAGGCCGTCCGTATCGGACACCGTATCGCCATCATGCGCGATGGGCGTGTCATCCAGATAGGCACAGCAGAAGACATAGTGATGCATCCAGCAGACGATTATGTCGCGGACTTTGTTGCGGGCATTTCAAGATTGAAAGTCGTGCGCGCCCATGCGGTCATGCAACCGTTGGACGGTAAATCAATTCCGAAGGGTGCGCAGCGCGTCAACGAAAGTGAATCGTTGAGTACGCTGATACAGATGGCCATAGACGACGATAATCCAATCTTCGTGGAAGACGATGGAGTCGATGTGGGAATAATCCGCCGTCAGGACTTGCTGCGGACCGTGATTGAGGGGACCGAGGTTTCATGAACGATGGAAATGTAAATCCACTTATTGAAACCGATGCCGACAAAGTCGCTGCACAAGAAGAAATTCGTCGTGCCGAAGTTGCCGAATTTGTCAGAACCAACCCGGAATACTATGCGGACCAATTCAAGAATATCGGCGCGGACGCCAATTTTACTCCCACGCTGAACATCTTTGCCGGTATCTTCGGACCCATTTGGTTTGGAGCTCGCGGGCTTTGGACATGGGCAGTCGCTTTCCTGATTGTCGAAACTTTCGCTTTTGTCCAAATTGCACGGGGCTTGTTCGGAGACCTATCGGCAGAAGCTGTCGCTCGCGTTGAATCAATTGAAGGTACACTTGAACTGCGCAAACAGCAGCTTGAAGCCGCAATCGAAAACAACACCGACAGGATTGATGCATTACGAAGAACAGTTGATTCATTAGAAGCGGCGATTGACGGCTATCGTGCCGAGGCGCTCGCCATGGAAAGCCAGGGGGTTTGGATCGCATTAACAGGCCTGATCGTATTGATCATTGCCAAGGGCATCGAAGCAATCGTCGCCAACTCGGTGTTGGAAGCTCGATTTTCTGATTGGTTGTCCGACAGTTCGATACCTTCGGGAATGCCCTTGGCGCATATAGTGTTGAGTGCCGTTTTTTCTGTTCTTATCGCGGCTATTGCAATGGTCCATTACAGTTTTCCTGGCGCATTTCCCGTTCTGACGCAATTTCCGACTGATGGTAATATCCGCTTGACTGCGGTCAGTGCGGTAGAAGATTTCATCGCTTGGTGCGTCAGAAATTCGGAAGCGTTGTTTGAGGCCATTACCTTTGGCATTCGATCACTACTGGATGCATTGGAAATACTTTTCGTCAATACGCCCTGGATGGTGATTGCCGCTTTTATCATTCTGGTCACATGGCTTACCGCCGGTATCCGGACAGCAATATTTTCTGGTGCTTTCCTAGCCTATATGGGGTTCCTGGGCTTCTGGGAAAAAGCCATGACAACCCTGGCACTGCTCGGTACGGCTGCTTGCTTGTCCATTGTGATTGGAATTCCACTCGGGATGTTTTGTGCAAGAAGGCCCAGGCTTTATTCCGTTATCCAGCCGATAATGGATTTCATGCAGACCATGCCTGCATTTGTCTTCATGGTCCCGGTCATCGCGTTTTTTGGTGTCGGTAAACCTGCAGCAGTTATTGTCACAATGATCTTTGGAGGAACTCCGGTGGTTAGATTGACTGTGCTTGGTTTGCGCGGCGTGCCCGAACATGTACGTGAAGCTGCCATCGCGTTTGGTTCCTCGAAGTGGTATCTCCTCACAAAAGTTGATCTTCCCTTGGCATCCCCGTCAATCCGTGCAGGTATCAACCAGACAATCATGTTGTCGTTGGCGATGGTGGTCGTCGCATCCCTGATCGGCGCCAAGGGACTTGGTGAAGATGTGCTGGAAGCACTTCAATACGCAAATGTCGGGCAAGGTATTCTCGCCGGGTTCGCGATCCTCTTCTGCGCCATGATATTGGATCGAATCGTCCAGGGACAACGCAAGTGACAACTTTGCCAATTGTGCTAGTCCACGGTTTCATGGGTGGTAGCAAACAATGGGATCTGCAACGAGAATATTTCGCAGATAACCGCCGGTTCATTTCGCCTGATCTTCCAGGTTATGGATTGAATTCGCACCTGGAAGCGCCGGAAACCATTGAGGGTTTTGCGAACTACGTTCTGGAGGAACTGAACAGACAAGGTGTTGATCGCTTTGACCTCCTGGGTCACTCAATGGGTGGCATGATTGTCCAGGAGATGATGGCAATTGAACCTGATTGCATTGAACAGCTTGTTTTGTATGGAACTGCAGCGACGGGCAATCTTCCAAACCGATTTGAACCTTTCGAGACGTCTAGGAAACATATCTTAGAAGACGGCGTGAATCCATCTGCCAGGCGTATTTGCGCCACCTGGTTTTTGGAATACGAGCATGCCGATCAATATGAAAATTGCGCCGCAATTGCGGAAAATTCTTCGTTGCAGGCCCTGCTTGCAGGACTAACCGCTATGGAGACTTGGTCCAGGACTGACAACCTAATCAGTATTCCGTGCCCGACGCTAATCATTTGGGGGGAGAAAGATCGAACCTACGCATGGGATCAGATTGATGAATTGTGGAAGACCATTCCAAATTCCAGCCTTTCTGTGATGCCCGGATGTTCGCATGCTGCTCACCTCGAAAAACCACTACTGTTCAACATGATTTTGGATGATTTTTTGTCTGGGGCTCACCGGCATAAGTCGACTTGCTGACAAATGACACACCATCGGGAGGATATGTGACACAAGCTGTTCCGGAGCCGTTGATTGATCGTAGGCGCTACATTGGATTGAAGACGCCTATTGGTACTCTGTTGGATGTCGCATGCGGCGAGGCCAGAAGCATAGCGGTTTCGGCTGGATCAATTGTTTCGATCACAAGTATTGATGGTGGTAGCCCCTGCCTCCTGACAGGAATGGATGACCGGTCGCGCAATTTTTCACCGGCGCAGATCGAGGCGCCGGGTGCAATTACGATTCCACTGGGCGAACAGCGATTTGACAGGCGTGAAATGGTGGCCATAGCCATCAGTCGCGACGCAGTTCTGGCGGATGCCACAGCGATCAAGACATTCGATGCCAGTACTGAACCAGGCGATGTATTCATTTTTCGAGCACGAGCCGCATTTAGCCTGTACGTAATCGCGCCGGTCGACCCTAATTTGCTCGAGGCCGGCGGCGGCGGCTCATTTCGGGTCCAGATAAAAGCCCCATCAGGAAGTGAAAATGACATCTTGCTTCCCAAACCTTTGGGTAGCGTTTGCGATGAATGGCGGATTGAAACGGGAACCGCGAAAGCGTACCAGGTAAAAAAGGGACAATTTATTCAGGTCATCGACGTCGAGGGGCAGCAATGCTCGGACTTTATGGCAATGCGGGCCGACGCGCTTGACGATGGACTGGAACGTTACATTGATTGTACCGTGTCACGCACCATGGCGCGCGCCACCTACCCGACGCCGGGCCTGCACGACAAGTTTTTCGATCAGGATATCAAACCGTTGCTTGCCGTGGTCCAGGACACAGTCGGACGCCATGATACGTTCGCCCTGGCGTGCACCGCACGAGGCTATGAGGAACGCGGATTTCCTGGCCACCTTAATTGTTCTGACAATATCAGCGCAGTATTTTCTCCCTTTGGTATTGCCGCACGGCGCGCCTGGCCGGCAATAAATTTCTTTTTCAATTCGTGGATCGACGACACAAATGCAATCGCCTCGGATGAAGCATGGTCCAGGCCGGGCGACTATGTGGTCATGCAGGCACTGACCGATCTGGTTTGTGTTTCGACAGCCTGTCCTGATGATGTGGATCCAATCAACGGATGGAATCCGACGGATGTCCATGTCCGCATCTATGAGGAGAACGCCAATATTACCCGTAGTGTATCCTGGAGGGCAAATGCAGAAGACGCAGGCAAGTCCACTGAGAATTCCTCACTTCACTCCCGCACCTCAAAGCTGACGAGCAATTTCGCGGTATCGCGGAATCTGTGGCTCGCGACAAACTATGATTCAACCGGGACGATCGAGGAGTATTGGGCATGCCGTGAGCTTCCTGACCCGCTTGTAGAAAAAGAGCAGGGTCAATGGTGACCCGGTTGGTCTGACAT